>NZ_LNVH01000010.1:0-94968 GCF_002093575.1 Streptococcus oralis subsp. tigurinus
GCCGTGAAAAGGCGGTGTCTTAACCCCTTGACCAACGGACCTTGAGCTTTTCAACTCTTTCTATTATACCTACTTTTTTACCTTTGTCAAGAACTTTTTTCAGTGAAGTTGATTTTTTCTTTTCTTCACTAACTTAACAACTGCTTCTGTCCGTGCAGTGTGGGGAAACATATCGACCGACTGGATATACTGGAGGTCATAGACTTTTACCAGCTTAACCAAATCTCGTGCCAAGGTTGAAACATTGCAGGATACATAGACCATTTTTTCTGGGACATAGGTCAGAATGGTTTCCAACAGCTTATCATCTAAACCTGTACGAGGAGGGTCAACTATCAATGCATCCGCTCGGTAGCCATCTTGATACCAGCGTGGAATAATCTCTTCTGCTGTCCCCGCTTCGTAATGGGTATTGTCAAATCCCATTTTTTTAGCATTTCGCTTGGCATCTTCAATGGCTTCTGGTATAATATCCATTCCTCTGAGACTCTTGACCTTCTTTGCGAAGGCAAATCCAATCGTACCAACACCACAATAAGCATCGATTAGATGGTCTTCTTTGCTGACATCCAGAGCCTTAATTGCTTCACTGTAGAGAATTTCTGTCTGCTCAGGATTAAGCTGATAAAAAGCACGGGGTGAGAGAGAAAACTCATAGTCCAGTACTCCTTCTTGAATACTCTCTTGGCCCCAGATAATTTCCGTCTTTTCACCATAGATTTCACTTGTTTTTGCTGTATTTGTATTGACTGCAACTGTGACGACTTCTGGAAAGTCCTTGACTAGGTCTTTGACTAGTTGATTCAAATTAAGCTGGCGATTCGTGACAACAATAATCTGAACTTGCCCCGTTTTTCTTGCTCTGCGTACCATGATGGTGCGAACACCGAGCGTTTTTCTCTCATCTGTAATTGGAATTTGGTGGTAAGTAAGAAGTTCAGCTAGGCGATTCGCAATCACTTGGGTTTCCTTATCTTGCACCAAACAGTCTTTCAACTCTACGAGATAATGTGAGTTTTGCGCATACAAACCTGCCTTGACCTGATTTTTAAATTTTCGAGTCTGGAATTGAAGCTTAGCACGATAGTACTTTGGTTCCTGCATTCCGATAGTTGGACGGATTTCATAGTTTTCATATCCTGCAGGGGCAAATTTTTTCAGGGCTTGATGGAGCAAATCCGTTTTGAACTCTAACTGTTTATCGTAGTGGAGGTGCATGATTTGGCAACCACCACATTCATTATAAATCGTACAAGCTGGTACGACTCGAAATTTAGACTTCTTATTAACCTTTAGTAATTTGGCTTCAACAAAGTTACGTTTAATAGAAGTAATCTGACAATAGATGTCTTCTCCTTTGAGGGCGCCTGGCACAAAAACGAGGGTTTTCTGGTAGAAACCGATTCCCTCACCATTGATGCCCATCCGCTTGATTTTTAAAGGTATTTTTTGTTTGACTTTCAGATTCATACCCCTATCTTATCACATTTTAGGGTATAATAGAACTATGAAAATCACAAAACTTGAAAAGAAAAAGCGCCTCTACTTGATGGAACTAGATGGACAGCAAACCTCTTATATCACGGAAGATACCATTGTCCGTTTTATGCTATCTCGAGATAGGGTCATTAGTAAAGAGGAACTTACCGAGATTCAGGACTTTGCTCAGTTTTCTTATGGTAAGAATCTCGCTCTCTACCATTTATCCTTCAAGGCCCGTACTGAAAAGGAAGTGCGAGAGTATCTGAAAAAGTATGATATTGATGAAAAAATAACTAGTCAAGTTATCGCTAACCTTAAAGAAGACAACTGGATTAATGATCGTCAGTATGCCTACTCTATCATCAACGCAAATCAACTTTCTGGTGATAAGGGACCTTATGTGCTGACTCAGAAACTATCTCAAAAAGGAGTGGCAAAATCAACCATCGAGGAGGTTTTAAAGGATTTTGATTTTTCAGAGGTTGCTCAACGTGTTGCAGAAAAACTGCTTCAAAAACACAATGGAAAACTTCCCGCTCGTGCCTTGCAGGATAAGATCATTCAAAACTTGACGAACAAAGGTTTCTCCTATTCTGATGCTAAAAACGCCTTTGATGACTTGGATAGTCAAGTTGATCAAGAAACAACTCAAGAACTCATTTTTAAAGAGCTAGACAAACAATATACTAAATACGCTCGCAAATATGAAGGTTACGAACTAAAGCAACGATTAACTCAAGTTTTAGCTCGAAAAGGCTATGATTTTTCGGATATAGCCAGCGCTCTCAGAGAATATCTTTAATATTTTCGTGTAAAATTCAAAAAAATTAGACCGATTTATGATATAATAGTAAACGATAAACTTATAAATTGTAGAAAGTTGGTTAGTTATGAAACTTCCAAAAGAAGGCGACTTTATTACAATTCAAAGTTATAAGCATGATGGGAGTCTTCACCGTACTTGGCGGGACACCATGGTACTAAAAACAACAGAGAACGCCATTATCGGCGTCAACGACCACACACTTGTTACCGAAAGTGACGGTCGTCGTTGGGTGACTCGAGAACCGGCTATTGTTTACTTTCACAAAAAATATTGGTTTAATATCATTGCTATGATTCGCGATAATGGGATTTCCTACTATTGCAATATGGCTAGCCCCTACTATCTAGATGAGGAAGCCCTGAAATACATTGATTATGATTTGGATGTCAAGGTCTTTACTGATGGTGAAAAACGTCTCTTGGACGTTGAAGAGTATGAGCGCCATAAACGCAAAATGAAGTATTCTGATGATTTAGACTATATTTTGAAAGAACATGTTAAAATCCTTGTTGATTGGATCAACAATGGACGCGGTCCTTTCTCAGAGGCTTATGTCAACATTTGGTACAAACGCTACATAGAACTAAAGAATCGGTAAAAGTTGTCAAGCCGGGGTGAGAGCCCTGGTTTTTTTATTTGAAAAACCCAGCTTTACAGCTGGGTTGATTTCTATATATCTAATTTAGTGACGGTAAACTTGATATGGGAATAGTCTTTTTCAACATCCTTATCCAACAAGAAAGCCGTGGCATCCTTCTTAACCTGAACAAGGTCTATATTCTGGGCTTGAGCTGCATAGACGCATCCACAATAACATTGACGGTAGATATCATATTCCTCACACATCTCCACCGAACGCTTGTAGCCTTGGTTTTTCTTGAAATCACTTGGGAGATAGTGAGTGGTATAAATCTTTTGCACATCAATTCCGATACTGTTGATGGTTTGAGAGTTCTTATGGGGACTGATGGTCAAAGCTGAACCAAAGTAGTCAAAGCCCAAGTCCATAGCTACCTGTGCTGTTTTATCCAAACGGTAATCAAAACAAACCTTGCAACGATCGCCACCTTCGGGTTCTTCTTCCAGTCCTCTGACTAACTTCCGGTATTCATTGGGTTCATAAGGCGCTTCTATATACTGGACCGTATTTCCTGTTCGCTCATTGAAATCATTAACAAATTTCTTGGTGACGTAAGCTCGCTTGTGGTATTCTGCCTTGGGATGGATATTGGAATTGGCAAAATAGATGGTCACATCCGCGTATTTGGTCAGGTATTCTAGGGTGTAGGTACTACAAGGAGCACAGCAAACATGCATGAGAATAGTGGGACGTTGCTCATTTTTCTCCCAAACTTGAACCATTTTTTGCATAACACGGTCATAATTAATCTTCTGATTGGGATTCATCTTGCTCAGAATTTCTTCTACATCAATCATGTTCTTCTCCTTTTTCTAGTCTTATTTTATCATATAAGTTAGGAGAGCTCAAATCAATTTTAGAAGAGAAAACCATAAAAGGAGGGAATGTTCTTCCCTCCTTTTGTGTTTTTTATAAGTTACTTTTACATCATGCCGCCCATCATGCTTGGATCCATGGCTGGAGCTGGGGCTGCTGGTTCCGGTTTATTGGCTACGACTGCTTCTGTTGTCAAGATCAAGCTGGCTACAGATGCTGCATTTTGAAGGGCTGAACGGCTCACTTTCACTGGGTCAATGATCCCCTCTTCAATCATGTTGACCCACTCGCCTGTTGCTGCGTTGAAGCCTGTACCAACTTCAGCATTTTTCAAACGATCGATAACGATAGAATCTTCGAATCCTGCATTGTGGGCAATTTGACGAACAGGTTCTTCCAAAGCACGGAGAACAATATTGCGTCCTGTTGCTTCATCTCCTGTCAATTCCAAATCAGCTACGGCTGGGATGACATTTACAAGAGCTGTTCCACCACCTGCAACGATTCCTTCTTCAACGGCTGCACGAGTAGCGTTGAGGGCATCTTCAATGCGGAGTTTCATTTCTTTCAACTCAGTTTCAGTTGCAGCTCCGACCTTGATGACTGCGACACCACCTGACAATTTTGCCAAGCGTTCTTGCAATTTTTCACGGTCAAATTCAGAAGTTGTAGTTTCGATTTGAGACTTGATAACCGCAACACGGTGAGAAATAGCTTCAGGATTTCCAGCACCTTCTACGATAACAGTGCTATCTTTGTCCACAGTTACTCTCGCTGCTTGACCAAGCGCCTCAATAGTCGCATCTTTCAACTCAAGACCAAGATCTTCTGTGATAACTGTTCCACCTGTCAAGATAGCGATATCTTCAAGCATCGCTTTACGGCGGTCACCAAAGCCAGGTGCTTTAACAGCTACGACATTGAAGGTTCCACGAATCTTGTTCAATACAAGAGTCGGAAGAGCTTCACCATCTACATCATCCGCAATAATCAAGAGCGGACGGTTGCTTTGGAGAATACTTTCTAGGAGTGGCAAGATTTCTTGGATATTTGAAATCTTCTTATCAGTAATCAAAATGTATGGATTTTCAAGATCCGCCACCATTTTTTCGCTATCTGTCACCATGTACTGTGAAAGGTAACCACGGTCAAACTGCATTCCTTCCACGACTTCAAGTTCTGTTTCCATACCACGTGACTCTTCAATAGTGATAACACCGTCTTTACCAACTTTTTCCATAGCTTCAGAAATGTATTCACCGACTTTTTCAGAACGAGAAGATACAGCAGCAACCTGAGCGATGGCTTCTTTATTGGCAACAGGGATGGCATTGTTTTTCAAGGCTTCTACAGCTGCGGCAACCGCTGCTTCAATCCCACGACGAATGCCGATTGGATTGGCACCTGCAGTGACGTTTTTGATTCCTTCGCGGACGATTGCTTGGGTCAAAACAGTTGCAGTTGTCGTTCCGTCACCTGCGATATCATTGGTTTTTGAGGCTACTTCTGATACCAATTTAGCACCCATATTTTCAAAATGGTCTTCCAACTCGATTTCTTTAGCAATAGTAACACCATCGTTGGTAATCAATGGTGAGCCAAATGATTTTTCAAGAACAACGTTGCGACCTTTTGGTCCTAAGGTTACTTTAACAGTGTCTGCTAGGATATCAACACCACGGACCATAGCTGAACGAGCATCAGATGAAAATTTAATTTCTTTTGACATAATTACTTTCTCCTTCTATTCTTCAATGATTGCCAAGATATTGGCTTCTCCAACGATGATGTACTTTTCATCGCCATCTTTGACATCAATACCTGCATGAGCTTCAACTAAGACACGGTCTCCAGGCTTAACGCTTGGAGCAACCAAGTCACCATTCAAGGCACGAACACCTTGTCCAGTAGCTACAACTTGAGCTGTTTTTGTTTTTTCTTGGGCTGAGCCCGCAAGGACAAAGCCACCAACAGTTTGTTCTTTTTCTTCGATTTTCAAGACCACACGGTCTCCTAATGGTTTCAACATCTGTTTTCCTCCATGATAAACTACATATTATTAGCACTCTTTATATCTGACTGCTAATTCATAGTTCTATTGTATCACTTGGTCAGAAATAGTCAAGAAAAAAGTCTGACTTTCTCAAGATAAAAAGCCTGAGATTGACTCAGGCTTTTCTATGCTTAAAATGGCAATTCCTCCTCTTCCAAAACCAAGTCTGCCAAATCCTGTCCTGCGTTATTTTCACGCATGGCACGTTGGGCACGGCTTTCTAAAAGTTGGAATCCTGTGGCAAGAACTTCAGTCACATAGTTCATCTGACCATTTTTCTCAAAGCGACGGGTACGAAGTTCTCCATCCACAGAGATAAGACTACCTTTAGTTGCGTAGCTTGCCAAAGTTTCAGCCAATTTTCCCCAAAGAACCAAATTGACAAAGTCAGCTTCACGTTCCCCATTTTGGTCTTTGTAACGACGATTCACAGCGATAGTTGCTCGCGCTACCGACTTGTCATTGTTGGTTTTGTGCAATTCTGGTGTAGACGTTAAACGTCCAATAAGAATAACTTTATTATACATATTTTCTTCCTCCTACTTATCTATTCGCAAGGAATCAAAAAAAGTTACAGAAATTTGTAACTTTTCGAAGAAATTTTTTATTTTTTATGAACCATGAAACCTGTCGCCTGTTGATTGGCCATAATAGTCATATCTGTAATCTGCACACGACGGGGTTGACTGGCCACATAGACAACAGTGTCTGCGATGTCTTGTGCCTGCAAGGCTTCGATCCCCTGATAAACCGTCGCAGCCCGCTCTTTGTCACCATGAAAACGTACTGTAGAAAAATCTGTTTCGACAATCCCCGGTTGAATGGTTGTCACCTTGATGTCCGTTGCGATCGTATCAATTCGCAGTCCATCTGAAAAAGTCTTAACTGCTGCCTTGGTGGCTGAATAAACTGCTGCACCCGCATAGGCATAAATTCCTGCGGTCGATCCCATATTGATAATATGACCCTGATTGGCTTTTACCATTGCTGGTAAGAAACAGCGAGTGACTGCCATCAAACCCTTGACATTGGTATCCAACATGATCAGCATATCCAACTCTTCATAGTCTTGATAGGGAGCCAAGCCAAGAGCTAGTCCAGCGTTATTGACCAAGATATCAATCTGCCCTATCGTTTCCAAAATATTGGAGCAGACAGTCTTGACCACAGCCATATCCGTCACATCCAGTGGAAAGATCCAGACAGTTTGATTTGGAAAAGTTTCTGTAAACTCTGACTTGAGAGCCTCTAATCTGTCTGTCCGTCGCCCTGTTAGAACGACATTCTCCCCCTGCTCCAGATAAGCACGCGCAATCGCTTCACCGATTCCTGAGGTCGCTCCTGTAATTACTACATTTTTCGCCATCTTATCCCCCTCTATCTGGTCTATCAAATACCGACAATTTCCTAGGACGTCCAGTGTTTGGCTGGGTCAAATGGAGTTCCGACAACTTGGTCTTCTGATAATTCAATAACCCCACGTTTTTGCGGAGCATTTGGCAAATGCAACTCACGAGGACTGCACATCATACCAAAACTCTTTTCACCGCGAAGTTCGCCTGGGAAAATGAGATTGCCTTTTGGCATCATCGCTCCAGGAAGAGCCACAATGGTTTTCAATCCAACACGCGCATTAGGTGCTCCTGCAACGATTTGCACTGTCTTGTCACTTGCGACTGCAACTTGGCAGATGTTAAGGTGATCGCTATCTTGGTGAGCTACCATCTCAACAATCTCACCGACGACAAACTTAGGTTCTTTGTCATTGACAATCTCTTCTGCAAAGCCTTCCGCCTGCAATTCTTGGTTCAAACGTTCTACTTGCTCATCTGTCAAAAACACTTGACCACGCTCTGCAATTTCAAATAAACTTGAAACTTCGAAAATATTCCAAGCTACTGTTTCTCCATTTTCTTTGAGGAAAACACGGGCTACCTTTCCTTTGCGCTCCACGTCCAACTTGGCATCTCCGCTATTTTTCACGATGATCATAAGGACATCGCCAACATGCTCTTTATTATATGTAAAAATCATTCTTTCCATTTTCTCCTATTTCAGTCCTGCTAAAAAGTCGTTAATTTGTTGCTTGCTTTTACGGTCGTGATTGACAAATCGGCCGATTTCCGTGTCCTTTTCTAGCACAACAAGGCTAGGAATCCCGTACACATCCCAGAGTTTGGCTAGATCCATGTACTGGTCACGGTCCACTCGAATAAAGGTGAACTCTGGATTGGTCTCCTCAATCTCTGGCAAGACAGGATAGATATAACGACAATCACCACACCAGTCCGCCACAAAAAGAAAGACCTTCTTGCCATCTTGCTCGACAAAACCTGCAAGCTCTTCTATACTATTGGGAGTAATCATAAGGCTTCCTCCTCATAGACCATGTCTTCATTTTCATAGACAAAGGTATAGTGACGACCATCCTCGAAAACGACTCCTCCGACAAGTCGCTCTAGGCTACTTTCGTAGACTTGAACATAGAGAGTCGCAATCTCACCCATATCTGAGAAAAGTTCGCGCACGATAGCGGTCAACTCTTCCTGAGTCTTCATGAGTTTGTGGTTATCTGCTGCTTTTTTAGCCCCCAAAGCAAGGGCACTTAGACCAGCCACAGTCAAGCCAGTCATCCATAATTTCTTAGCTTTCATACCATTCATTGTAACACAAAAAGGGCTCTAGGACAAATAGGGAAGCCGTATACGAACAAGGAAAATCTTATCCATTACCGTAGAAAGAAAACTTCTGATTCTTATCGCCAAGCGACTGAGTTATCAAGATTTCCTGAATGAATTTAAAAAACCTCTGAGATTGTTCTCAAAGGTTCTGATTTTGTTAATTACTGTTCTCAACTGCTGCAGTGACAAAGGCAGTGTAGAGTTCTTCTGGACGGTTCGGACGACTGGAAAGTTCAGGGTGATACTGACAAGCCACAAAGAATTTATTTTCAGGAATTTCCACAATTTCGACCAAACGATTGTCTGGAGAAACACCTGAGAAGACAAAACCTGCTGTCTCAAACTGTTCACGAAAGGCGTTGTTAAACTCATAACGGTGACGGTGACGGCGTTGCACCACTTCTTGATTGTGATAAGCAGCCGCTGCTTTAGAACCACGTTTCAACTTAGATGGATAAAGTCCCAAGCGAAGGGTTCCACCCATATCTTCAACATCAACCTGGTCACGCATGATATCAATGATAGGGTATTTTGTATCTGGTGCAAGTTCTGCAGAATTGGCACCTTCAAGCCCTAAAACGTGACGAGCAAACTCGATACAAGTCAGCTGCATTCCCAAGCAAACACCCAACATTGGAACATCATTCTCACGCGCATAGCGAATGGCTTGAATTTTTCCTTCCGTACCACGTTGGCCAAAACCGCCTGGTACGATGATTCCGTCCGCATCCGACAAGAGCTCCGCCACATTCTCTGCTGTCACATCATTGGCATTGATCCAATTAATCTTCACTTCTGCGTCGTTGGCATAGCCAGAGTGTTTCAAGGCTTCAACCACTGAGATGTAGGCATCTTGCAACTCCACATACTTACCGACAAGGGAAATCTTAACTTGTTTTTTCAGGTTCATGACCTTGTCCACCATGGCTGACCACTCTGTCATATCCGCTGCTGGTGCGTCTAGTTTCAAATGGTCACAGACAATTTGGTCCATGCCTTGTGCCTGCAAATTCAATGGAATTTGGTAAAGGTGTTCGACATCCAAAGACTCGATAACGGCTTCTGGAGCCACGTCACAGAACTGAGCTAGTTTGTTTTTAATTCCTTGACCAGCTGGTTTCTCGGTACGAATGACCAACATATTTGGCTGGATTCCCAAACCACGCAATTCTTTTACAGAATGTTGAGTTGGCTTGGTCTTCATCTCACCAGCAGCCTTCAGATAAGGAAGCAAGGTTGTATGGATGTACATGACATTATCCGCCCCCACATCTGCCTTCATCTGACGAAGAGCCTCTAGGAATGGCAAGGACTCGATATCCCCAACGGTTCCGCCGACCTCTGTGATAATGACATCCGAATCAGTCGTTACAGCAGCACGCTTGATTTTTTCTTTCAAAGCATCTGTGATATGAGGAATAACTTGAACGGTTGCCCCAAGGTACTCGCCACGGCGTTCCTTACGAAGAACTTCACTGTAGATTTTACCAGTTGTCACGTTGGAATATTTGTTTAAATTAATATCGATGAAACGTTCATAGTGCCCCAAGTCCAAATCGGTCTCAGCACCATCATCTGTCACAAAGACTTCCCCATGCTGGTAAGGACTCATGGTTCCCGGATCGATATTGATATAAGGGTCAAACTTCTGAATAGTTACTTTAAGACCACGATTTTTCAAGAGACGCCCCAGACTTGCTGCGACAATTCCTTTCCCAATAGACGACACCACACCACCAGTTACAAAAATATATTTCGTAGACATAGATTCCTCTTTCTAAAATGCTCAAGGCCTTGTTAACTACAAGGGGACATCGAAAACAAGACCCTTATGAATAACAACTCTTCAAGAAAACTTCCTGAAAAAACAAAAATAGCTCCCTAGTAACTAGGGAGCCCCGACCTCTAAAAGAGGTGCCCGAACAATATAATACCTTAAAGCAGAACATTTGTCAACTCGAATTGGTTAAACATGAAAAAAGGAGATTGTTTTCAGAAAACCAACTAAAGATCCGCATCCAAACGGATGACCTGCTTAACCACTCTGCTCAAGGAACAAAAAAGGAGATCAGGCGATCTCCTCTGTGAAGTCTTTTACTCTTCTTCACTTGTTTCAGCGTCATCGTCAGAAAACTCGTCGTCTTCTTCGTTGAGATCCACGTCTTCACCCAAGTCATCAGGGGCGATTTCGTTGATTTCTGCATCGTAAGCTTCCACTTCATTTTTCTCATCATCTGGATTTTCATCATCATATGAAAGAGCTGGGTCTGCTTCGTATGCATCTTCGTCTTCTGGATCATCCGCATTGTAGTCAATGGCATCTGAATCACCATCCATAAAGGCATTGACACGTTTTTTCTTAGCTTTTGGAGCTACTTCATCGTCGTCACTTTCTTCAAGAGCGATGATTTCTTCGTCAATTTCGTCTACACCATACCATGAACGAAGCCCCCATTTGTTGTCTCCAAGAGAGATGAAGCTACCGTCAAAGTTCAACTCTGTGTAGAACAAAGGCAAAGCTTCGCGGATATCGCTGTTTGATGTTCCAAGGTAGTTTTGAATTTCGTTTACAAGATCGCTAAAATGCATCTCATGATCGCGACCACGAAGTTCCAAGATAGCACGCGCTACCTCAATCATAGATAGTTCACTTTTTTCTTGCCCAGCAAATACTTCTAATTCCAAAGCGTTTCTCCTCATTTTTACTACTATCGCCAGAGCGAACAGACTCTGACCTCATTCTATCATGTACTCTTTATTGTACGATAATTTTGCGGAATAGTCAAAGGTTAAATGGGAGAAAGTGACAGGACTTTTTATTTCTTTGCTACCCAGTCGATGGTATCGCTTGGTGGAGTTTTAAGAACAAATTGACTGAGTTTTTTATGTGGTAAGACGATTTCTAAAATATTGATTTTTTCCAGTATAAGGATGAATAAATCTTTTACTTATAATTTTCATTCAAGAAGATATAACCAAATCAAATATTGAACTATTTCTTTAGATAATCTATGGACAAAACGAAATGAAAAAATCACAGATTGCTGCTTTTCTTCTAGTGATGGATATACCTCGTTTATTTCCTTCTCCCGTTTTCATCAAAGTTTTTCTTCAATGCAATCTCTGTTGAAATCATCGCGCCAACTAAAGGGGTTGTCTGAATCATCGTGATAATAAAGCCAACAGTACTCATTGTCTCCGTTCCCTTTTCAAAAACAATGGCCATGGCAATCACGGAGAGAGGTGCTGAAAGTAGTCCGCAAAGATACCATACTTTCCCCAAATATTGATTCGCAAACTTCCATGTTTCTTCATTCCTCATGGACCTTTTTGTTCGGTATCCGAAAAAATAATTGATTTCTTTCGGTGTTCTCCTGAAAAATAGCCAGCCAAATAAAAGCATAGTTAACGGAATAAGTAAAACTACAATTAGCATGAATATCCTAAATCCCATTTAAATTCCCTCCATTACTTTTACCTCTAAATGATAGATTCCGATCATGTCAGCAATCTGCTTGTCTTTTTGAACGATTTGATCCACTAGTTGAGTACGTTCACGCTCAAAATCATCGCGCAATTGCTCAATTTGACTTTGTAGCATTTTTTTACACGTGCGCTAGAACGTGCTACATCATCTATAATACATCTATCTAAAACATACTGAGTCAGACTTTTGTTCTGTTTTTTAGATATTTCTACAAGTCTTTCTTTCTGTTCTTTTGATACACGCATACTAATTTGCACGCTCATATTCTCACCTCTTTTTTGTCGATTATATACGTTGTACATAACGTTATGTATAACTATTATAGCACTTTCTATACATTTTCTGTACAGATATTTTGTTAAAATCGATTCTAAACTCTCATTTCCTTATCAATTACTGTAGAAAACAAAATTAAAGTGGTCGGTAAGGTAAATATACCACCCCGATTTTTAATTCTTCAAAACATAATAAAACAATTATAAAATGCAGCTAAAAATTGAAGCCCTATTTTTTACGATTTAATAATCTAACTAGGCTATTAACCTAGTTAAAAACAAAGCAATAAAAAAGACGGATAAACCGTCCTTTTTATTGTTCTCTCGGATCGTCTAATTTTGCAAGCATTCTTTGGACAAGTTAATCGATATTCTTCATTCATACTTAATATTAAGTTTTGAATTTTTTCAGCTCTTCTTTTTTGTTTTATTTCTTCTTCACTCTCAGCTTCTGTAATTTTGTTTTGGACGAAAGTTCCAATTATTCCTCTATCCAAATAATTAAAACAGATTTCTGAATACAACATACTGTTATAGAAATCATTATATTTTCTCCCATCAGACTCATAAGATAACTTTTTAAATTCTGGAAGAGAAAACTCTCTCTCTCCTTTCTCGTATAGCTTGAATAGCTTATTTAATTTAAAACGTAAAAAATCTTCATTTTGATCTTGCAATTCTTTCTCATCTTTGGAATTTAATTCATTCTTCAATTCATAGAGAATAGAAATAAGAAAATCCCGATTAAAATAAACATATACCCTCCGAGATAAGTTTTCTCTCTTCAAATTATACCAAAAAAACACGGTTCATCACCGTGTTTCTGTGTTTATTTCACCAACTTCTTCATCTCATCAATACGCGCTACGGTCGCGTCGTACTTAGCTTGGTAGTCGGCTTGTTTGTCGCGTTCTTTTTGGACGACTTCTGGTTTGGCATTGGCTACGAAGCGTTCGTTAGAGAGCTTCTTGCCGACCATGTCCAGTTCTTTTTGCCATTTAGCTAGTTCCTTGTCGAGACGAGCCAGTTCTTCTTCGACATTGAGGAGGTCTGCGAGTGGCAAGTAGATTTCTGCTCCTGTGATGACGCTTGACATTGCGAGTTCAGGTGCAGGGATGGTTGATGCGATCTCCAAGTGTTCTGGATTTGTGAAGCGTTTGATGTAGTTGACATTGCTGTTAAAGAAGGCTTCCAAGTCGCTATCGCTTGTCTTAACAAGGATTGTGATAGGCTTGCTTGGTGCTACGTTTACTTCTGCACGCGCATTACGAACAGCACGGATCAAGTCTTTGAGGCTTTCCACACCTGTGTGAGCCACAAGGTCTTCAAAGGCTGGGTTAACAGTTGGGTATTCTGCTGTAACGATAGAGCCTTCTGAGATTTGTCCAAAGATTTCCTCTGTCACGAATGGCATGATTGGGTGAAGGAGACGAAGGATCTTGTCCAAAGTATAAAGGAGAACAGAACGTGTGATGACTTTCTCTTCTTCGTTATCGCTATAAAGAACTTCCTTGGTCAACTCAACGTACCAGTCCGCAAACTCGTCCCAGATGAAGTTATATAGGATATGCCCAGCCACACCAAATTCAAACTTATCAAAGTTTTCAGTGACTTTTCCGATAGTTTCATTGAGGTTGTGGAGAATCCAGCGGTCTGTGACATTTCCAGCCTCCTTGTTGACAACTTTTTCCACATTGGCAGTTGCTTGCTCGAGGGTCAAGCCTTCATTGTTCATGAGGATGTAGCGAGAGATGTTCCAGATTTTGTTAATGAAGTTCCAAGAAGCATCCATTTTCTCGTAAGAGAAGCGCACGTCTTGTCCTGGCGCAGAACCGTTTGAAAGGAACCAACGCAGGCTATCTGTTCCATACTTATCAATAACATCCATTGGATCAATCCCGTTACCAAGAGACTTGGACATCTTGCGACCTTGCTCGTCACGAATGAGACCGTGAATCAATGCATTTTTGAATGGCGACTTGCCAGTAAATTCCAAACCTTGGAAAATCATCCGAGATACCCAGAATGGGATAATATCATAACCAGTCACCAAGGTTGATGTTGGATAATAACGCTTGAAGTCTTCTGAGTCGACATCAGGCCAGCCCATGGTTGAGAATGGCCAAAGGGCAGAACTGAACCACGTATCCAATACGTCCTCATCCTGAGTCCAACCGTCACCTTCTGGAGCTTCTTCGCCGACGTACATTTCACCCTCAGCATTGTACCAGGCAGGGATTTGGTGACCCCACCAGAGCTGACGAGAGATTACCCAGTCGTGGACATTTTCCATCCATTGGAGGAAGGTATCGTTGAAACGAGGTGGGTAGAATTCTACCTTGTCCTCTGTGTCTTGGTTGGCAATGGCATTTTTCGCCAATTGGTCCATCTTAACGAACCATTGCGTAGACAAGCGTGGCTCAACTACAACGCCTGTACGTTCTGAGTGACCAACACTGTGGACACGTTTTTCGATTTTGACGAGGGCACCGATTTCTTCCAACTTGGCAACGACTGCCTTACGAGCTTCAAAACGGTCCATGCCTGCAAATTCGAAGGCCAAGTCATTCATGGTTCCGTCGTCGTTCATAACGTTGACTTGTGGCAAGTTGTGACGTTGACCAACCAAGAAGTCGTTTGGATCGTGGGCAGGTGTGATTTTCACGACACCAGTACCAAACTCTGGATCAGCGTGCTCATCTCCAACGATTGGAATGAGTTTGTTAGCGATAGGAAGGATAACATTTTTACCAATCAAGTCCTTGTAGCGTGGGTCTTCTGGATTAACCGCAACCGCAACGTCCCCAAACATAGTCTCAGGACGAGTGGTCGCAACTTCAAGGGCGCGTGAACCATCTTCTAGCATGTAGTTCATGTGGTAGAAGGCGCCTTCGACATCCTTATGGATCACCTCGATATCAGAAAGGGCTGTACGAGCTGCTGGGTCCCAGTTGATGATAAATTCACCACGGTAGATCCAGCCTTTCTTGTAAAGGTCCACAAAGACCTTTCGAACCGCTTTTGACAAACCTTCGTCAAGCGTGAAACGCTCGCGAGAGTAGTCAACAGAGAGCCCCATCTTGCCCCATTGTTCCTTGATAGTAGTAGCATATTCGTCTTTCCATTCCCAGACTTTCTCGAGGAATTTCTCACGACCAAGGTCATAGCGGGAAACGCCTTCACCACGCAAGCGCTCCTCAACCTTAGCTTGAGTGGCAATCCCCGCGTGGTCCATACCTGGCAGCCAAAGCGTGTCGAAGCCTTGCATGCGTTTTTGACGGATGATGATATCCTGAAGAGTCGTATCCCAAGCATGACCAAGGTGGAGTTTCCCAGTTACGTTTGGTGGTGGAATAACGATAGAATAAGGCTTAGCCTTTTTATCGCCAGAAGGCTTGAAAACATCTTCGTCAAGCCATTTTTGGTAACGACCAGCCTCAACCTCGGCTGGATTGTATTTAGGTGAAAGTTCTTTAGACATGTGTTTGTCCTTTCTCGTTAATTTCTAAGCTACTTTGATAAGCATCTAAAATGTCAATAGTATCTCTTATAATAGGGCTCTGTGTGGCTTTGTAAAGAGATTTATTCCCAATAATATAAAACTCTTCTTTAGCTCTAGTCGCTGCAACGTTTAAAATATTGGGTTCAGAGACAGCCCAGCGAGCAGCCCCCTCACTCATATTATCTGCTCCAAGCACAAAATATACAATCTTATTTTCTTTTCCTTGGAAAGTATGTACCGTCCCTACATTTATAGGTTTTCCATTCTCCCGCTTTGTGAAACCGATTTTATCTAGTTCTTTTGCTAGTTGAACCGATACATTTTTAAAAGGAGTAATGACATAAATATCATCAAATTCCTCATGTCTTTTCTGCAACTCTTCTTTCAAATAATCAGCTTGCTCAGGAACAAATTTATCCTTAGCACCTCCACCAACGTCAAACCATTCTCCCAGACCTCGAGCTTCTTCCTTTCCTTGAACCATTAAATTATCATAAGAAATTTTATTGGAAATACTGAACATCGGATCACTAGAGCGACGATGAACCCAGAGAGGAAGTCCTATCCATGTCCCATCTTGTTTTTTAAAACCATATCTACTAGCAGAATCCATCAATTCTTGCGTTGATGATACAAGATATTTAGAGGCTATTTTGTGGTGCTGTGCTAAAAATCCTAAAATATTTTTATCCATAGTCTGTACTGGTTGTATTTGAGAAGGATCCCCAACAGCCATAATATGCTTACTTCTAAAAATAGCCCCCACACTTGCTTGAGGTAATGCCTGACCAGCTTCATCAATAAATACATTACCGATACTATTTTCAGGCAAACACCGAAACATGGAATTAAAGCTTGCAAAAGTTGTACCAATAACTGGAATCGTGAAATTAATCCAATCCCACGCAGCTTTGTATAAATCACTAGCATTATCTCTCATTGAATAGTTTTGAGGCTTCTCCCAAATCCATAATGCTTTTTCAAAATGCTTTTTATTGTCATATATAAATTGCTTCCTAACTGCCAGTGCTTTAATAAACAAACGACTCTGCTCTTCTCGATAGTCATCATCAAACCAAAAATTTGATACTTGTAGTTTTTCATATGGAACAGAAAAATTCAACTTTTTAACAGGGTATGTAGCAAGTTCCGATTGTAATTTCAAAATTTTTTCCTGATGACGAATTAATTTATCTTCTTGTTTAGATTTCCATTCATCATACCTCTGTTGCCTTTGACTCAATTGATTTAATTCAAGTTCATGCATTTTTATCTCTTTTTGCAAACCGTAGCAATATTGACTTTCATCATGTACTTTCTTCAGTTCTGCTTTTAGACTTTCATTCGCTTGATTCAATCTCGTAAAATAAGTATCTAATTTCGATGGTGTGAAAAGTCTTTTTAACCATAAGAAACGTGGAGCTTGTAATTTTATCAACTCAACATCTTGTGCTGCTATCTGTTTGTTAACATTTAACATAGAAATCAGACGCTCATGCTCAAACAGCTCAGATTCTATTTCCTTTTTACTATTTTCTAATTGAATATGTTTATCCCGTATTTTAGATAGTTCTGAACGTCTTTGGGCATCATCCTGATGAAACTCTATCTCAACCTGCTGGTAAGCATTTTTCAATTTTACATGCAATCGAATCTTATCTGCTATATCTTGCATCTTTTCTCTTTTATCAAATAGCTTCTGATATTGAATTTTAAACTCTTCGTATACTGATGGATTCGATTGAAATTTATCCGAATTCAACTCTTGTCGTATTGCTTTTAAAACATTTTGCAGACGGCCTCTATTCTGTTTTTTTCCACCTTCTATAGAAAACAATCCCCAATATTTTTTGTCGTTAGAAACATCTTCATCTTCTAACAATAAATCATTACTGATTTCAGCAAAATAATCAATTTTCTTTAATTCATCTAACCAATTTAATTTCTGATAAATTTCTTTTCTTTGGGGTAATTCATTAACAATATTTTTAACAGCACCATTATTAGAACTTGCAACTACGATTCCTTTTTCTGCAATTTCTTTTGGTAATTTTGCAATAAGATCTAGTTTGTCATGACAAACTAGATTCCCTTTAAGCTTAGGAGCCGATAATTCACTAATAATTCTCGCCTGTTCCGTTACCAGATCTGCAAAAATATCTTTTAAAAGTGTCGTTTTACCAGTCCCCGGAGGACCATTTACACTTCTCACATCTTCATCCGCATTCGAAGCTAAATTTACAGCTACTTGTTGCATCATGGAAAGAGCATATTCAGGGTTACTAGGAAATCTTCCTAATGGATAATTTTTCGGTTCAAGTATAGTTTCTAAATCTTTGGGATTAAAATAGGATGATTCTTTATTGCCGTCCAGATTAACCCTTACAGAATCGAATCCTGATAAATAACGATTGAGATTTTCATTATAAATTGATTTTGCATATTTCAAATCCTTTAGAAAAAATGAATGTAAATTTATTTCGTCAGCAAAATTCTTAACAAAATAATATCTGCAATCACTTGGTGAAATCTCATACTTTTTGAGAAGTTTACTAAAAACTTCATTGAACTCTTCATCAAGAAACGCCTGACTTAACTGTTCTCGAAGCTCATTTTCTGCTATTAAGAAATCTTTAGGCAATTCCCCATTTTTGAAAATTTGCCCACTCATGGTTAAAAAAAACTTATCAGCTAAGAACTTCAAATCTTTATCAAAGTATAGAGCAAAAGTAAATTTATAAGAAGCTCTTCCCAATTCTTCCTCCGTCGCCTTTAAATTGTATTTGCCTCTTAACACTTCAATAATTTTTCGAAAAGGGAAAATTCCACAATAAACAGCAATCCCTGAACTGGATTTTAATTTTTGACGTTTAAAAAAATCTTTTAATATTGATTGATAATCATCACCTTGAAAAATCTTATACTTAGAATCACTTTTTTCAATATTCCCTTCTGATAATTGTTCTACTGTAATCCAAGCATCTAATATTTGATTATGACTACTTCTCATCATGTCTCCCTTAAAGCATATAAAAACAAGAATATATCTTACTCATTAAAAACTCTCCCACTCACTCTTAAGCAAGCCATATATCAGACTGTCACAGCGATTGCCTTGAGCATCTTTGCGGTCTCGGATACGAGCTTCGAGGGTAAAGCCAAGTTTCTCTGCAACTCGTTGACTTTGAAGGTTATACCCAAAGCAAGTCAGTTCAATCTTGTGTAGGTTCAATTCTTTAAAAGCTAGGTCAATCAAAGCACACGCTGCTTCTGGAACATAACCTAGACCCCAATAGTCTGGATGTAAGATATAGCCAATCTCCAAGACATCATCCTCGTGACGACGAGGGAAATCAACAGAGCCGATGATAGTATCGGTCCCTTTAACCACTATGCCGTAACCCGCTGGGAGATTGTTCTTTTCATTACGCTCGGGCAGAATATGCTCCAGATAATAAATCTCATCTTCCAAGGTCTTGACGGGCGGAAAGCCTGCTGGATAGGAGACTTCTGGCCGACTGGCATAGTCAAAGATATCCTCAGCGTCAGCAACGGTGCGGACTCGCAAGACTAGCCGTTCGGTTTCTAAACGTTCTGGTAACTCTGCTCTTGTCATCCTTCTACCTCGCTTTCTACAAAAAAATCGCCCCTGCCATATCCATGACAGGGACGAATGTGTTTATCCGCGGTACCACCCAATTTCGGGCAGAGCCCGCAACTCTTGTCTTCTTGTTTCTCTTTTATAACGTCGTCAGCTCGTTTTAGCGTACTTAAGTACAGCCTGCAACTCGCTGCCTAGTCCTAAAAGGAAACAAAAAAACATTTTTATTTCATTTTCAGTCATTAGCAACTAGTTTTGACACATTTGTGGACTTCTCAGCACCGCCACTTTCTGTAAAATGTGGGACTCAAAACACCTCTAATGGCTTTATTTTAACAAGTTTTTGACGGAAATGCAAGAGGCAAGAAAAATTACTTGAACTTGATGCCGTTTTCTTTTAATTTCTTGATGGTAGCTGGACCGATTCCTTTTAAGGCAAGGAGTTCTTTTTCAGTCCAGTTTTTAAAATCAGAAGCTGACTTGATGCCTTCATCGTAGAAAGTCTTGACGCGGTCGACTGAAAGTCCACCTAGGTTGGCTGCGAATTCTTCTACAGAGCTTGTAACCTTTTGAGCTTGCTCTTTAGTTGCTTCTACTGCTTGTTCCACTTTTTTAGAGACAACTTTTCCTGCTTCGCTAGCAGATTTTTCTGCATGTTTCACAACTTTTTTTGTTTCTTCTACAACCTTGGTCACTGTACTTGAAAATGCACCTGAACGACGAAGGCTGTTTCGTAATTGTTTTTTCCGTTGGAGTTTCTTTGACATGATAAAATCCTTTCAATAAAAAATCCCTGTTCTGACAAGGATTTAATAAAGATATTCTATCAAGATTTTGGGAAAAAATCAAGAAAGGAAACGAGATTGCTCTTAAAAATCTAGCCGTTTTTTCTTTCAATCTAATTTGACGATGATTCAACTTTTTGATAAAATATGCAGTAATGTACAAGATTGATTCACGTAAAAAGCTAATAAGGGGAACAAGATGAATAACGAAAGTTACTTCGATGGTGGCCTTTTGAGTTACGTTGGATATGCTATCCTAGCCATGCTTATCATAGTTTTTACTATTGGAATCGCTACGCCTTGGGCAGTTTGTACGATGCAAAACTGGAAGGTTAAGCACACTGTCATCGATGGACGTCGCCTCTATTTTGACGGAACAGGTTCTCAATTATTTGGGAACTGGCTCAAGTGGTTCTTACTCACCATCATCACTTTGGGCATCTATTCATTCTAGTTGCATATCAAAATGGAACAATGGATCACCAAACACACACATCACGTATAAACAGAAAAAGTGCGTCCATACGCACTTTTTAATTTACAACGATTAATAGTTTCTCTCGCCAAACAATCCTTCTGGCAAATCATGGAATCCCTTGCCCGCCTTGAAATTTTCAAACTTACCAAGCAAGAACTGATAAGCATCCAAGCGGCTTTCGTAGCGAATCATGGCATCTTTGGCACGTTCGTCTTGATCTTCCTCGTAGACTTTTTGACTTTCCTTGTGCGCCATGTCGTTGATCATGATCTGGGTATTGACCCAGGCTTCAAATTCCTTCATAAATTCCTGTTCGTAACTCATTGATTCTCCTTATTCTAATCCACGGAAGTAGTCCGTATCAATCTCACGGTAGGGCTGGATATCCTGAACATACTCCAACACGCCTTGGAATTCCCCATTTTCATCGTGTACTGCGGCATAGGTGATGTGGACAAACTTGCCTCGCGAATCTGACTTGAACCACATTTCATACTTGTCCTTTTTACCTTCACGAAGACCTTTCATAACAGCCTTCACCTTTTCTAGGTACTTAGGCGGATGGCAGAGTTCAACATTGCGCCCGACTTGGGACGGCGTCCGTTTGAAAATCATCTCATCAGCTGGCGCATTGTCATTGTAATACTGGAAAATATCGTCTTTATTGACAAAGGTAATCTCCATGGGGAGGTGATTGAGGATGAGGTTGGCCTGCTCAACAGAGAGATAGCCATTGCCAAATACCTGTTGACTATGGCGGTCCAGCACTGCTTCCTTTTCCTTAGGGGTAAAGGTAATAGTAAACTGACCTTCGGGTGTATCTAGTTGCACGGGCTCTTCTGCACTCTTTTCCTCAACGAAGCTCTGACGTTCTGGCACCCATTTCTCGGACGGACGAATGATGGCATAGCCATAGACATCGCTCTCCTCCGCAATCTGAATCCAGTCATCCTGGGTGAAAGACTCAAGGAGAATCATGAGGAGGATGGACTCTTCCTTGAAAATCATACTTTCAAACTCTGTCGCAAAAGCTTCGAAAGTTTCCTTTACACTGCTAATCGACACTTCTGGTAGTGACTTGGCTGTCGCTAGAGCTGTCTGAAAGAGTTCCCTGATCTGATCATCCACTCCCCACATGACTTTAGGGGGTGAATCGTGACCATAACGCTCCATGATGGGGAAAAAGAGCTCTTCCTTGCGCTGGTAGTGGACATCAAATTGCCCCAAAAGTCCCATTTGACGAACCAAACCCTTGCGCATCTCTGCCAGCATTTCCTCGTCTTCCATAGACTCATAGGTATCTAACAACCTCCGAATGCGAATCAAAGCTGCACGGAGAGCCAGATTTTCATCCTTGAAGACCCGAACTGGGTGGCCAGGGTGTTCAGTATCCTCTACTTCGACGCCCTTAACAGCATTTTTAAAAAGATTTGCATGGACATCGCAGAGTTCCATGACATCTTCAAAGGTGACACCTGAGTCTGAGTTCATCAGCTCGTGCTCCATGAGGGAAATCTCGATGGCTGAAACACCTGTAAAGGTCGCATCAAAACGCTCCTGAACCGACTCAGGAGAGGCGCCATTGTGCAATTCTAATAAAATATCCCGTAGGATATGAATCCGTTCATCTGCCATTAGTCCAATCCAATCACTTCATAGCCATTCGCTTCCAACGTGCGGACAATCTTGTCCATAGGAGTTCCTTCGAGCTTAGAACCCTGCTTAAGCGATACCTTGTGACCGACTGTGTTGCGCATCAAGGGATTAGCAAGAGGTTTAAACCCCAGCTCCACTAAGATTTCCAAGACTTCTGGATGCTTGTCCACCACTTCTGCAACGGGAATTGACACATCTATGATATTGTCCATGACGACCTCCGTGTATGTTCTAATACTCTTCAAAAATCAAATTCAAACCACGTCAGCGCCACCTTACCGTACTCAAGTACAGCCTGCGGCTAGCTTCCTAGTTTGCTCTTTGATTTTCAATGAGTATAAAATGATTTTACTGCTTATATTATACCATATGGGAAGAGATTAAAAAACTAGCAGTGGAATTCCTGCTAGTTTCTTTCATTTCAAGTTATTCTTTATCCTCTGGTTTTGCGAGCCACTGGGCGACATCCATCAGTTTGTCAGCAAGCAGTACTTTCCCGAATCCTACTAGAGCATTGTCGTCTTTTTTCATGTTCTTCAGAACTTTGACGCTTTGCATCACGAAAAAGTAATTCCCGTAAGTCTTGGCTAGAATTTTAATGAACCCCATATTACCTTCCCTCGTCTAACTGCAGTTTCTAGCTGATTGCTATACCAGACTAGCTAGTTATTGATAAGAAATCATTTCATCTCACTCTTTCCAATTTCTATACTATCATACAAGCTGAGTTTTATAAAGCTTTTTAACAATTTTTTACTCTAGAAAGATTCCCCAGTATTTTTTATTGCCATTTCTCCACCAAAAAAGAGGGTGTCCCCTCTTTTTTAGTTCTTATCCAGATTGCGTAGCATCTCGTCAATCTTGTTTCCATATTCTATGGACTCGTCTTTGACGAAGGTTAAATCTGGGATTTTGTACAATTTCAAATTGCGACCAAGTTCACGTTTGATGGTACCAGTTGCTTTTTCAAGCCCGATTTGAGCTTTTTGATTATCTGAAGCAAGGTTACTCAAAATGGTGTAGTAAACCTTGGCAACAGACAAGTCACCCAGCATCTGAACATCTGTAATGGTCACACCTTGGACACGCGGATCACGGACTTTCTTTTGCAAAATCTCATTGACTTCGCGCTTGATTTCCATGCCCACACGATCCGTACGGAAATGATTTGCCATGATATTCCTTTCTCTACTTTGAACCAAAAGCTAGGCCAGCAGACCTAGCTATTTTTAAATTTATTGATTTTCAGCTCAAATTGAAACGAAGTTCAATTTGAACTCATCCGCTTCTTTCGCTGTGGTGAAAGTGATGGGACTGATAAATTAGTCCCATCACAGGGGATTTTTGAGACACTAGGCTCAAAAATAAGCAATGAAACCATCGGTTTGCTTGCGTCCCTCACCACCTAAGAAAGGAGCAAAAATCTTAACGTTTAATTTCTTCCATGACGTATGCCTCAATCACATCATCAGTCTTGATATCATTGTAGCCATCAATCATCAATCCACCTTCACGACCGTTTGTAACCTCTTTGACGTCGTCTTTGTAGTGTTTCAGGCTTGCGAGTTCGCCATCATAGATTACGACACCGTCACGGATAACACGGACTTTAGAGTCACGGGTAACTTTACCACTCGTAACCATGAATCCACCGATGGTTCCCACTTTAGATACCTTGAAGGTTTCACGGATAACTGCCTCACCGATAACTTTTTCTTCGAATTCTGGATCAAGCATCCCTTTCATGGCTTCTTCCATCTCTTCGATAACCTTGTAGATAATGCTGTGGAGACGGATTTCTACATCATCTTCTTCTGCTTGTTGACGAGCTTGTGGTGTAGGGCGCACGTTGAAACCGATGATAAAGGCATTTGAAGCTTCTGCAAGAGTCACATCAGATTCGTTGATGGCACCGACCGCTGAGTGAACGATGGTGACTTTTACTCCCTCCACATCAATTTTTTGAAGTGAGGCAGAAAGGGCTTCAACTGAACCTTGTACATCGGCCTTGATGATAACATTAACTGATTTGAGTTCACCAGCTTTAAGCGTATCAAAAAGGTTTTCAAGGCTGACACGTTGGGTTACTTGACGTTGCTTCATAAGAGCACGTTTCGCACGTTCTTCACCTGCTGCACGCGCAGATTTTTCATCTTCGTAAACAGCAAAGTGGTCACCCGCCATTGGTGCTTCGTTCAAACCTGTGATAGATACTGGTGTTGATGGTCCAGCAACCTTAACACGACGACCAAGGTCATTGGTCATGGCACGGACACGACCGAAGGTATTTCCGACAACGATTGGATCTTGGACATTCAAGGTACCTTGTTGAACAAGAAGGGTTGCGACCGCACCTTTTCCTTTATCCAAGCGAGCTTCGATAACGGTACCGATCGCACGCACTGTTGGGTCGGCCTTGAGTTCTTGGATTTCAGCTACAAGAAGGACTGTTTCCAAGAGTTCATCGATATTTTGGTTGAATTTAGCTGAGATTTCTACAAACTCAGAATCTCCACCCCAGGCAGTTGACATAACACCGTGTTCAGCCAATTCACCGATAACGCGTTCTGGGTTGGCACCTGGTTTATCAATCTTATTGATGGCCACGATAATTGGAACGTTGGCCGCTTTTGAGTGGTTGATGGCTTCAATAGTCTGAGGCATAACCCCGTCGTCGGCTGCTACAACCAAGATGGTAATATCGGTAACAGAAGCACCACGCGCACGCATAGATGTAAAGGCCGCGTGTCCTGGTGTATCAAGGAAGGTAATCTTCTTGCCATTTTCCACGATTTGGTAGGCACCGATATGCTGAGTGATACCACCCGCTTCACCTGTCGCAACACGAGAATTACGAAGGGTATCCAAAAGGGTTGTCTTACCATGGTCAACGTGTCCCATAATGGTGACAACTGGTGGACGCTCAACTAATTCATCTTCATTGAGGTAACCATCTTCGACAAAGAAACGTTCGATGTCGGCATTGTCCACTTCAACCTTTTGTTTGGCTTCGATACCGTAATCTACCATAAGGAGTTCAATGGTTTCTCCATCCAAGGATTGGTTTTGTGTGGCCATAATCCCCATCATAAAGAGTTTCTTAACGATTTCAGCTGGTTCACGTTTGATACGTTTTGCGATTTCCGCAACAGTCATACCATCTGTATATTCGAATTCTGTTGGTAATTCATGGAACTTGCGCTCTGTAACAGGTTTTGGAGTCTGGTTACGATTGTTCTTGCTATTGCCTTTTTTGTTCTTCTTATTGTTATTCCAGTTACTATTTCTTTGATTTCTCACTTGATTCTGACTACTTCGATTCTTTTGTTGTTTTCTAGGACCATCTTCTTCGTGATCATAATCATCACGTTCTTTGTCTGGTCGAGCTTGTTTTTTACGACGTGTATCCACTGGTGCTTCTTTCGCTACAGGAGCTACTGTTACGACTGGCTGCGTTTGTTCAGCTAGCTTAGCAGCTTCTTCAAAGATTTCCTCTGGCTCCTTGCGTTTATTAGCTTGAGCCAAGGCTTCTTTGGCAGCTTGCGATTGTTTGAAGCGCTCCTCGCTTGAGCGTGCGTACTCTGCATTTTGCTCTGCTTTTAGGGCTGCTGCACGGGCTTTAAAGTCAACACGTGGTCCAGCTTGTTTTGGCTGGAAGTCTTGTTGCTGACGGCGATTATTGCCACGGTTTCCCTGACCTTGTGGTTTTTTCCCTTGGTCGTTAAATCGGCGATTGTCGCGGTTTCCTTGACCATGTTTTCCACCATTACGGCCGTCATTTTTCTGACGGTTACCGTTTTGTTGTTGGTCACGGTTGTTGCCCTTGTTTTGTTTGCGTCGCTCTGCCTGCTCTTTGGCACGCGCCTCACGCTCCGCCTTGAAGTTTCGACTCTGTGGTCTTGCGGCCACTACTTTTTCTTCCTTAGGAGCTGCAGGTGTAGCTGATTTGCTTTCTTCCTTAGCGGCTACTGGTTTAGCTGATACAGACTTTTCTGCTTTCTTTTCTACACTTGCTTTTGGTGCTGCAGGTTTTGCTTCTGCCTTAGGAGCAGGTGCAGGTTTAAAGCTAGCTGCGATTTGCTCAGCAGCAGCAGCTTCCACACTCGATGAGTGGCTTTTCACATCCAAGCCCAACTCTTTTGCACGCGCTACAACTTCTTTACTTTCTTTTCCAAGTTCTTTTGCGATTTCGTACAATCTTTTCTTAGACAAATCATGTCCTCCTCTTCTATTCCATAAGAGACCTCATTTTCTTTGTAAATCCAGCATCTGTCACAGCCAAAACCTTTCTCGGTTTCCCGACTGCTATGCTTAATTCCAGTGTTGAAAACACGGTTATAACTTCTACTTGATAATAGTCACTTTTGTCTTGAATCTTCTTGGTCAGATTGGGACCAGCATCATGGGCTAGAAAGACTAGCTTGGCTTTCTGGTCTTGGATGGCTTTAACCACCAATTCCTCTCCTGATATGATCCGGCCTGCTCGTTGAGCAAGTCCCAAGAGATTACTTATCTTTTGCTTATTCAAGTCCTAACTCTCTTCTTTTCACTTTGTGATTCACATAGGCGATCAACTCGTCATAAAAGCTTTCTTCCACTTCCATGTTAAAGCTGCGGTTAAAGACTTTCTTCTTTTTTGCCTCTAGGGCTTCTGTATTGTCTAGCTTGATATAAGCGCCACGGCCATTGGCCTTGCCTGTCGGATCGATAAAAACCTGTCCTTCTTTGTTCTTGACAATGCGGAGCAAATCACGCTTATCAATCACTTCGTTGGATACAACAGACTTGCGCAAAGGGATTTTTCTTGTTTTCATCTTTCCCTCCTCTAGCAGCTTTTATTCTTCGATCAATTCGTCCGCAGCTGCGTAATCCACTTGACCTGCTTCTTCCATAGCTTCAAATTCGCTGGCAGACTTGATATCGATACGGTAACCCGTCAAGTGAGCTGCTAAGCGAACGTTTTGTCCACGACGACCGATTGCAAGAGAAAGCTTGTTATCAGGTACAACGACCAAGGCACGTTTACTGTCGTTTTCATCAAAGATAACTTGGTCAACCTCTGCCGGTGCGATGGCATTGTAGATAAACTCAGCTGGATCTGCTACCCACTCAATAACGTCGATGTTTTCTTCGACAGGAATCATGCGGTCGCTCTTGGAATCATAACGAGCTGGATGGAATTTGCTGGTGATTTTCTTGATATTGGCACCACCACGTCCAACGATTGTCCCGATAGCGTCCACGTTTGGATTGTGGCTACGAACGGCAACCTTAGTACGGTCACCTGCTTCACGAGCTACGCTCATGATTTCGACAGTTCCATCATACACTTCTGGAATTTCTTGCTCCATCAAGCGTTTGATCATTTCTGGATGGCTACGGCTAACAAAGACGTTGACACCACGAGGATTGTCTTCAACCTTGTAGACATATACTTCAATACGGTCGTGGGAAGCAAAGACTTCTCCAGGGATTTGGTCTTGTTTGGACAATTGGGCTTCGATGCTGCCAAGGTTGACGTAAATAAAGCGGTTGTCAAATCGTTCTACCGTACCAGACATGATTTCTTGTTCATGTTCTTTGTAAGTATTGTAGGTGATGGCACGTGTTTGCTTGCGCATTTTTTCCATGATGGTTTGTTTAGCAGATTGGGCTGCTACACGACCAAACTCAGCAGGTGCTTCTTCAAACTTGATTTTATCACCAAGTTCATAGGCAGAATTAATGGCAAGGGCATCTTTCAAGCTGATTTCCAAACGGCTATCAAATACTTCATCAACAACTTCACGGACAGTATAAACTGTAAAGTCACCTGTTTTTTCATTGAAGTCAATAGCTACGCTGTCAGATTGACCATAGCGTCTGCGATAAGCGGAACGAAGCGACTCTACTACTGCGTCGATGATGTCTTCTTTTTTGATTCCCTTGTCTTCTTCCAAAATGCGGAAGGCCTCTAGCATTTCTTTACTCATGTTCTTTTTACTTTTGAATCCTCAAAAGCTATCCTTTCTTTTCTATAATTTTACTGCTAAACGTGCTTTTGATACTAAACTGTATGGAATTTGGACAGTTTTCTTACGTGTCTTGTCCATATATTCCATGGTCAACTCATCCTCTTCAAAGGATACCAAAGTTCCTTCAAAGACTTTTTGTTTATCGATGGCTTGGTAGAGCCCGACATGGATGTATTTCCCAACTGCTCCAGCGACGGCATCCTTGGTTTTCAAAGGACGTTCCAAGCCTGGACTGGTGATTTCTAGGAAATATTGTTCTGGGAAGGGATCAGGCTTGATAGTATCAAGAACAGGACTGATGATTTCTGTCAGGTCTGCCGTGTCGTTCAAGGTAATTCCTTCGGGTTTATCTACAAAAATACTGAGAATCATGTCACTGCCAATCTTTCCATACTCGATATCCACGAGCTCGAAAGGCGCTTGGATGACAGGTTCTACAACTTCTCTGACTAATTCTACGATTGTTGCGATTGCGTCCACCTCCTCATAAGCAAGAGGCGAAGATATTTCCCCGCCTCTCTTTCTCATATTCTTACTATCAGTATAGCACGTTTGTCAATTTATGTAAAGCATTAGCACTCAAACAGCTGGTTTTCAAGCTATTTCTTAAAATTCTGCCTCAACTCGGTAGATCACTTGACCTTTGCTGGAGAATTTTTGCTCATATTCCGTCATGACATTGCCTTCAAAATCACTGGCATGCAAGTCTAGCCAAACACCATTGAGTTTCATCCCATACTGAGAAAAGCTCACTAGACTGTACTCAAACAAGCCACGGTTATCTGTCTTGAAATGGATTTCCCCATTTTCAGGCAAGATGCGCTTGAAGGTATCCAAGAAACTCTTGTAAGTCAAACGACGTTTTTCATGGCGTTTTTTAGGCCAGGGGTCTGAAAAGTTTAGGTAGAGACGATCAATCTCACCGTCTTCGAAATAGTCAGTCAGATCTGAACCATCTACCCACAACAATTTGATATTGGGCACTCCAACTTCAAGCACCTTGTCCAAGGCATAACTCAATACCGACTTTTGGATATCAATCCCGATGTAGTTGATGTCAGGGTTTTGCTTGGCCATTCCTGATATGAAGGCCCCTTTCCCACTTCCAACCTCAACATGAATAGGATGATCATTTCCAAACAAGTCTCGCCATTTCCCTTTTGCTTCTAAGGGATTGAGGACCACATACTGGGGATTAGCCTCTAGTAATTCTGTCGCCCCTTTACGATTTCTAACTCTCATCTCTTCTTTCCATACTTATCACGGAAGACGCGCAAGGCATAAATCTCCCGGTTCACATTGTCTAAATCTTGATTTTCACAGTATTTGGCAATCTGGTTCAAGTAAGAATACTGACCATACCAATACAATTTATCTAACACTGTCTGATTGTACTTATAGCCATAGTCTCTCAACCATTGGCGCCACTGATAATCTGGAATGTAGTGGCATAGCAAATGTGCCACATCAAACATACGATCCGTCAGGCGAACCGAATCCCAATCCACTAGATAAACGAGTCCACTCTCTGTCTCAATCCAATTACTATGGCGAAGATCCCCATGCACAATCGTTGCATGGTCTTCTCTAAAACCTGGAACCGTCTTACCTAGCTCAGCAATCACACTGTTCAAATATTGATTCTGCTTCAAGATTTCTGGAACTCCTTGCTGCCAAGAACGCAATAAATCAACTGGCGTTTCCATGGTGTAGCCCAAACGGCTCAACTGCTTCATCAAAGGACGCGAGCGGTGAAGGCGGTTCAAGATATTGATAATCTGCTTGCGATTCATATCGTAAGGGGTCAAGATTTTGCCCGTCAGCCATTCCTGAGCACACATATCACTGCCATCTGGCAAACGACGAGTCCATAGTAATTGAGGAGCGATTTGTTCTCTGGCTAGGCCAGGTAGGATTGGAGAGGTGTTCATTTTTACAAAGACGCGCTTCCCATCAGGGTAGCTTCCCATATAAGCTTTGCCGCTCTTCCCAGGGATAGGGGTCAGCGTTAGCTCATTATCACCCAAGTCCATTTCTTTCCTCCGTATAAAGTTTCCTTACTATTCTACTAGTTTTTGGTCTATTCGTCAACCAATCTTTTTAGTTGGTAAGGCAAATAAAACAATTGTAGGAAGAGACTAGCTCCTACAAGAGCCAACAGGGCTATTTTTTCTTGAAAAACCACTGCTCCGACCAGCAATTCCAACAAAAGAACTACACTTCCCACACCGAGCACAATCTGTTTCAATCCCTTCTCTTTCTCCCCTTTTTCTAGTGGAAAGAGCTGAGTCAAGTACTGGTAGTCAAAGGCATGATAGAGGGCCAGTAACTGAAAGAGCAGGAGATAGTTAAATAAAACTACTACTGCTGTCGCGATCCAAGCTTGCTCAATAAAGATCACAGCTAACAAGGATAGGAAGAGGAGGCGGAGACTGAGGGCAAAGAGGTCTCCATTTCGCAAGTAAGAACGAAGATAGAGATTTTGCCAAATCTTGCTCGGCACTTTCTGAACCGTTCTAAGGATGAAATCCAGATAAGCGCGACGTTTGACACTATTTGAAATTCCTTTGACCTGAGTAAAGAGAGCAAAGAAACGAAGCAAAACTTGCTTGCGTTTGCTTTCTTGGGAAATGACAAAGTCCCAGTCGAGACCAGTATCAGTAAAAAATTTACTGGCTTTTTGACGAAAGAGGAGATATTTCCCAGCTCCCAATAAAAGCACGTAGGAAAGAAAGATAGGCAAGCCATAGCCCATGGCTAAAAATAAGGGCGCAAATAAAAGCAAGAAAAGGGTTTGGACAAAGAGCCAAAAGACCAGTGAGCGCACTGTCTGCCCTTTAAGGTGAGACTTAACCTCCTCTTCACTGACTAAGAGAAAGAGCTTGTCAGGTCCTTCCATGTAGGTCGCGATTCCTCCCCAAGCCAAAAGTAAGACAGATACAATCCCTAAAAACAAGAGGATGGGCCAGTGGTTTTCAGGAAAATCTTGCAAGAGTTGACTGTACTGGTAAGCTAGAAAACCGATGAGAACTAGCAGGAACAAGACAAAGTGGTCATTGAGAACATAACGCAGATAACCGACACACTCCTTACGAAAAGCCTGCTTTCGCTTTAAAAACAAGTCTTTCATAGCTCCTCCTCTTTGGTTAGAGCCAAGTAAATGTCGTTCAAACTCGCTTCAGGCATGTCAAAAGCCTCGCGCAGTTGCTGGAGGTTCCCCCGAGCCCGAACCTCTCCCTTGTGGAGGATGACAAAGGCATCACACATCTTTTCTGCTGAGTCTAGTACGTGGGTACTCATGAGAATGGACTTACCTTTTTGCTTTTCAACTTCTAGAAGCTGAATCAAGTCAGAAATAGCCAGCGGATCGAGCCCAAGGAAAGGCTCATCAACGATGAAAAGACTCGGATCCACCACAAAGGCACAGATAATCATGACCTTCTGCTTCATCCCTTTGGAGAAATGCACTGGAAACCAGTCTAATTTTTGATCCAAACGAAACATTTTTAACAAAGGTTCCACACGATCAAAAGCCACTTTTTGCTCAATACCATAGGCCATGGCAACCGTCTCGATATGCTCTCTGAGAGTCAATTCTTCATACAAGCTAGGCGTTTCTGGGATATAGCCAATCTGCTTGCGGTAGTTGGTTGCATCTTCTCGCAGGGTGAGACCGTTAATCTTAATTTCCCCACTGTAAGGTGTCAACAGTCCAATAATCTCATTGATTGTCGTTGATTTCCCAGCACCATTGAGACCAATCAAACCGACCAACTGCCCACTTTCAACTGTAAAGGACACATCTTTCAAGACAGGAACGTGAATATAGCCTCCTGTCAGGTTTTTAATTTCTAACATATTTTCTCCGAATCTGGTATAATGTAGCTATATTATATCAAAATTCAATACAGTAGAGGTGGATTTTATGTCAGATTGCATTTTTTGTAAGATCATCGCAGGGGAGATTCCTGCTTCAAAAGTATACGAGGATGAGCAGATTCTTGCCTTCCTTGATATCTCTCAAGTAACGCCTGGACACACCCTCATTGTACCAAAAGAGCACTATCGCAATCTTTTAGAAATGGATGCTGCGAGTGCCAGCCAACTCTTTGCACAAGTGCCAACAGTGGCTCAAAAAGTCATGAAGGCTACCAAAGCTGTCGGCATGAATATCATTGCCAACTGCGAGGAAATTGCTGGTCAAACGGTCTTTCATACTCACGTGCACCTCGTACCTCGCTACAGTGCAGAAGACGACCTCAAGATTGACTTTATTGCCCACGAACCAGACTTTGACAAACTTGCCCAAGTCGCTGAAACCATTAGAAATGCCTAAGGAGTTGCCATGAAACTATCCAATCTATTGCTATTTGCAGGTGCTGCAGCTGGAAGTTATTTTGTCGTAAAAAATCGCCAAGTCATCACAGAGGAGTTGATGGATACTAGCGACCGTGTCGAAGCTATGAAGGAGGATTTAGATGTCATTCAAAACAGCCTGCAAATCATCGACCAACAAAAAGCCCTTATCAAGGAATACCAAAAAGACTTGACCTACAAGTTCAAAGTTTTAGAAAAAGATTTCCAAACCAGACTAGCTGTGATAAAAGAAACACAGGAGCTTGAGGATAAGTAAAAAGAGCCAACAACTTTCCTTAAATCCATTTTAGGTTGTCAAATCCAAACAAAGAAGAGGAATGAAAATGAAACAGTTTGTAAAAGTTCTAGCGAAGGTCATCGCGATTATTTGCGGCTGTCTCTGCCTGCTTGCAGCCCTAGCATTTCTACTAGTGGCCAATCTTTTCAAGGCCTCACCGAGTGACATCCGAAATGGGAATGACGACTTAAAACAAATCTTTATCTCCCTTGACCTCCCTCCCGAGAAAGTCGAATCGGATGGACACTATCAATACGAGGGTGGAGGCCTAGATTTTTATGTTACTTTCTCAGACGAGGTCATCAATAGTCACCCCGTCCTAAAAGAAAGTCCAAAACTCACCAAAAACCGACTTAAAGTCTATGTCCTCCAGACAGGAGATATTTCCTACTATAAAGTAGGGGACAACTTATTCAATCGTGGTTTAATACAATTTTTAGAGGAGGAGGGCGAGAAATATTTCCAAGAAAAAGGAAAGAAATCAAATTCTTCTTACACAATTCTAAATTGGAAGGATCAGGCAAGTCTTAAAAAGGGAATTGCATTCTATGAAAAAGCTTTGACTTTAGTGGATATTCAGGATAATTCGGCGATCAAACATATCGATACTGTCACCGTGAAACCTGGTAAAGAAGCGGAACTTAAGCAACTCATTCAGGAGATGGATGTGGCTGGCTTGCTTACTCAAAAGTATAAATAGTCGACCAGCTGGAGAATGATTTTTCGACACTAAATTTTTAATGATAACAAAAAAAGAGCCCATCGGCTCTTTTTGTTTTATTCTCCTTCAAAGGCATCTTTTATATGGTCAAAGAAGCCTTTTTTCTTTGGATTGACTTTCAAGTCACCTGCAGCCGCGAACTCTTTAAGGGCTGCTTTTTGGCGGTCGTTCAAACCTGTCGGAGTTACGACATTGACAGTCACGTATTGGTCACCAACGGCACCGCCACGAAGGCTCGGTGCTCCCTTACCACGTAGACGGAATTTCTTGCCAGTCTGAGTTCCTTCTGGGATGACCAATTCAACATCACCATGCACGGTTGGAATTTCCACAGTATCACCAAGAGCTGCTTGGACAAAGTTGAGGTTCAGATTGTAGAAGATAGTCGTTCCTTCACGTTCAAACTTATCACTAGCTTCTACTGAAACCACCACATACAAGTCACCATAAGGTCCACCGTTAAAGCCTGCTTCACCTTGACCCGCTAGGCGGATTTGTTGGCCTGTTTCCACACCAGCAGGGATCTTCACATGTACGCTATGAGCTTGTTTTTCATGACCTGTTCCGTGACAAGTTGTACATGGATCTTTGATTTCTTTTCCGCGACCATGACAGACATCACAGGTTACTTGGCGGCGCATCATACCAAGCGGAGTCTGTGTATCGACGTTAATAACACCAGCACCATGACAGCGTCCACAAGTGACTGGACTTGTCCCTGGCTTAGCACCAGATCCATTACATGTACGACAGCTGGCTTCACGGTTGTACTTAACTTCCTTTTCTGTTCCGAAGATAGCTTCTTCAAAGGTCAAGTTCACACGATACTGGAGGTCATCCCCTTGACGAGGAGCGTTTGGATTGCGTGAAGCACCGCCTCCCCCGAAAAAACTTGAGAAGATATCTTCAAAACCACCGAAGCCACCTGCTCCGTCAAATCCGCCAAAGCCACCAGCACCACCAAAGCCACCGTTGGCACCTGCAGCACCATACTGGTCGTAGGCTGCACGTTTTTGGTCGTCACTCAAAGTCTCATAGGCTTCTTGAACTTCCTTGTATTTTTCCTCAGCGCCAGGCTCCTTGTTGATATCTGGGTGATATTTTTTGGAAAGCTTACGATAAGCCTTTTTGATCTCGTCTGCCGAAGCGTTTTTTGACACCCCCAGACGATCATAAAATTCAGTATTGTTCATAATTCAAGATACAAAGGGCGTCAAACGGACACAGCCATCTAGGAGTTTTGACGACGGACGCTTACGTCCTAGAAAAAACTATCTTTTTGACACAGTCCGTAGCCCGTGTTCAGTTACTCGAACACCCTTATTCCTTTCTATAATTTATAAGTAAATCATTAGAGGGTATTGTCTATACTCTGCTTCACTTCATCAAACTCTTTGTCCGATAGAGTAAAAATCAAGTCCTCTTCTGAATATTCATTCTGTTCTTTAAAATAGTTATCAGTATTTTCTGCCAAACCTAGACCAAGAATCACTTTTCTTGCAAACTCTTGATGTGCAAAGCCAATAGCAGTAATGATATTTTTATCTTGCAGGACAGCTTTTGCTTTGAAATTTTCCCGAGGAAGAAATTCAAAATAGTCAAAGAAGTTTTGCCAAATCCCACCTGTAAATTTCGTATCGTTCAATAAACCTGCTTTCGCCAATAAAAGAGGCGCTGAAGAAATTGCTGCAATTAAGACATCTTGCTCATCGAGACCTTTCAAAAACGAAATCAATTTCTCATCCTGTAGAGCAGGCCCTATATTTACCATTCCTGGCAAAATAACACAAGAATAATCTTCTAGACGTATTTGATTCAACGTCTTCGTCGGTTGACAGGGCAAACCATCCTCAGAGACCACTATCGAATGATCTGAAGCGACATAATCAATCATGATGTCAAAAGACAGAGCTAAAGCACTTGTTAAAGCGGTTATCTCATAAAGAGAAAAATTGGGGTAAAGGATACAAAGTACTTTTTTCATAAGCTACACCCTCTATTTTATCGAAAAACAGAGGCTGGGTTGCAACCTCTGGATTTCTTCTTATACTTACTAGTTCGAGTTTTAAAAATCAAACTAGTATTGGCTCAACTGAGTTTTGGCTAAAAACTTCGGAAAAAAGATAAGCTATCTTTTGTGCATCGCACAAGGCGATGGCTTCCTATTTTTCTTTCGTTTTCTTAACGCCTCAACATCTTACCGAATTGAGCACACCCTAACCTCTTGGTGAAAAAGAGACGTAGCTGTTTTCGCTTTAGCGAACTACAGATATGGCTACCTTTAGGTGCAAATCTTCCTAGAAACTAAAGCTTCTGCGTCAGATTTCCTATTTTCACTGTGAGGTTTTAACGGGCTTTGCATCTTACTTTTCAGTAAACTCTCCGTCTACGACGTCATCGCCTGCGTTTCCTGTTGCTTGTGCGCCTTCTGCTCCTGCTTGAGCTTGTTGCGCTGCTGCGGCTTGTTCGTAGAGTTTAACAGCAAGTCCTTGAGCTTTTTCGTTCAATGCTTCGAGTTTTGCTTTCATTTCGTCCAAGTTGTTATCTTCTTGGGCTTTCTTAAGCTCATCAAGGGCAGCTTGGGCAGCGTCACGTTCTGCATCGAAGCCTTTTCCTTCAGTTTCCTTGATTGTCTTTTCAGTCGCAAAGATAGCTTGGTCTACTTCGTTACGAAGGTCAACTTCTTCTTTACGTTTCTTATCTGCTTCAGCGTTTGCTTCTGCATCTTTCATCATGCGGTCGATTTCTTCATCAGTCAAACCAGAGTTAGATTGGATAACAATAGTTTGTTCTTTTTGAGTTCCAAGATCTTTAGCCTTAACAGATACGATACCGTTCTTGTCGATGTCAAATGTTACTTCGATTTGTGGGATACCACGAGGAGCAGCTGGGATGTCTGTCAATTGGAAACGTCCAAGAGTCTTGTTATCTGCGGCCATTGGGCGTTCACCTTGAAGAACGTGGATATCAACGGCTGGTTGGTTGTCTGCTGCAGTTGAGAAGACTTGTGATTTAGATGTTGGAATTGTTGTGTTACGGTCGATGAGTTTTGTGAAGACACCACCCATTGTTTCGATACCAAGTGACAATGGTGTTACATCAAGAAGGACAACGTCTTTCACATCACCAGTGATGACGCCACCTTGGATAGCAGCACCCATGGCAACTACTTCATCAGGGTTTACTGATTTGTTTGGTTCTTTACCAGTTTCAGCCTTAACAGCTTCTACAACGGCTGGGATACGAGTTGAACCACCAACTAGGATAACTTCGTCGATATCTGACAAGCTCAAACCTGCATCTGAAAGGGCTTGACGAACTGGAACTTTTGTACGCTCTACAAGATCACGAGTCAAATCGTCAAATTTCGCACGAGTCAAGGTCATTTCTAAGTGAAGAGGTCCAGATTCACCAGCAGTGATAAATGGCAAGCTGATTTGAGTTGAAGTTACACCTGAAAGGTCTTTCTTAGCTTTTTCAGCCGCATCTTTCAAACGTTGAAGAGCCATCTTGTCTGTTGATAAGTCAATACCATTTTCTTTCTTGAATTCTGCAATCATGTGATCGATGATTTTTTGGTCAAAGTCGTCACCACCGAGTTTGTTATCCCCTGCAGTCGCCAATACGTCGAAGACACCGTCACCCAATTCAAGGATAGATACGTCGAATGTACCACCACCAAGGTCAAATACCAAGATTTTTTCTTCTTTGTCAGTCTTGTCCAAACCATAAGCAAGAGCTGCTGCAGTTGGTTCGTTGACAATACGTTCTACTTCAAGACCAGCGATTTTACCAGCGTCTTTTGTAGCTTGACGTTGTGCATCGTTGAAGTAAGCAGGAACTGTGATAACAGCTTTGGTTACTTTTTCACCAAGGTAATCTTCCGCATAACCTTTCAAGTATTGAAGGATCATAGCTGAGATTTCTTGTGGAGTGTACTCTTTACCATTTGCAGAAACTTTTTCAGAAGTTCCCATCTTAGATTTGATAGAGATAACTGTATCTGGGTTTGTGACTGCTTGACGTTTTGCAGCATCACCAACAATGATTTCACCGTTTTTGAATGATACTACAGATGGAGTTGTACGGTTCCCTTCTGGGTTTGCGATGATTTTGCTTTCAGTTCCTTCAAGAACTGCAACTGCTGAATTTGTTGTACCTAAGTCAATACCGATAATTTTAGACATGTGTTTTTCTCCTTAAATTTTATATTCTTTCTTTTTGATACTCTTCTTAGGTGGCGGCGCCGTCAGAGCTTGACTCGTCAATCTCTTTGACTAAACTTTGAGCCTAAGGTCTCAAAGTTTGCGCAAATAACGCCACGGCGAAGAGTATCGTCTTTGGTTCGCTTTGCTCACTATTGCAAAGCTGAACAATTTCTTATCTTTCTTTCATAGTTTATTGTCGTTTCGGACAAGTTTTCTATTATGTATGTTGCAACCGTCAGAATTGCCTAGTTGTAGACAACTACCATTGCTGGGCGTAGGATGCGGTCATGGAGTTTGTAGCCTTTTTGGAAGACTTGTGCGATGGTATCTGCTGGGTGCTCATCGTCTGCTGGGAGAGTTTGGATGGCCATATGATAGTTATGGTCAAATTCGCCGTCAGCTACAATTTCTTCGATTCCTTCTTCTTTCAAAGCGTGAATCAAGCTCTCTTGCACCATCTCCAATCCTTTTTTGACGTCGTTTGTCAAACCTTCAACTGCTAGTGCACGTTCTAAGTTGTCAAGCGATGGTAAGATTGCTTTTGCCAAGTCCTGACTACGATAACGTTGCAAGTTTTGACGTTCTTCATTGGCACGTCGCTGAATGTTTTGCATTTCTGCATGAGCGCGAAGGTATTTGTTTTCGAACTCATCCGCACGTTCATTTGCCAAGTCCAACTCAGACTTCTCAGGAGTTGTTTCTTCAGTTGTTTCCACAACTTCCTCTTCTTTCATTTCTTCGTTTTTCTTATCTTGGACCATTGTCGCCTCCTTTAATGATTTCAAAATTAATTTACTTCGTAATGATTACTGCTGAGATAGCGGTAAAAATCTGTCAATTTCATGGTCAAAACACGATTGACTACATTGACTTGGTTGACCAATTGCTGGTAATCCAGATTGACCGGACCAATAATCGCTAGAATTCCAAAACCTCGATAAGGAATGAGAAATTTACTGCTAATCACTGCTAGGTCAGCTAGACAAGACTCTTGACTGTCCGCAACACGGACATTTTGCATCTGATCTTCATGCAGACTTTCACGAATCTCTAGGGCCACCTTTTGCGGTTGGTCAAAGAACTGATAGGCTGCTAGATTGGCAAAATTTAAGAGATTGACTTTTCCCGCTACCACAATATTTTCGTTGAACATTTCCCTAAAGATATGTTCAAAGAGATCCATGACATTGTCCGTTGTCGTAAAGTAACGCTGGATAATCTGTGGAATCTCCGTCCGAATCTTGTAGTGAATATCTAGAACGGTATGACCGAGGAAACGTTCCTGAATGATGCTCTTCAGTTTCAGCAAATCTTCCTGCAAGAAGTTCCTTGGAATCAGAAATTGACTGGTAACCGTTCGGGACTCGTCTAGGGTAAATACTGCCAAGGCTGTATGTTGTCCCAAAACAACGATATCAAAGGCTGTCAACCGTTGCCTGCTCGGCTCAACATCCAGAGCCACTACCGTACAGCCACTCAGTTCTGTCAGTAGATTAGCAGCCTCTTGCAGAATATCCTCCAGTTTGAAGAACTCCTGATCAAAGGCTTTGACAATCTCGTATACCTCATTTTCAGCCAGTCTGTCAAAAGCAAGCGAGTGTTTCACATAGTACTGAAATCCCGCGACACTTGGCATCCGACCGCTTGAGGTATGAGCCTTCTCAAGCAAACCCTGCTTCTCTAGAGCTGCCATGTCATTACGAATGGTAGCACTACTAGAATTGATAGACTCTTGTAGCGCCTTGGATCCGACAGGTTCATGTGTTTTGGTAAAGATGTCAATAATCAGATTTAAAATATCCTGCTGACGCTCTGTAACCATCTCATCACTCCTCTCTGTCCGATCAATTAGCACTCTATGCATCCAAGTGCTAACTCATGATTCTATTATACACCCTTAGAAGAGAATGTCAAGACAAAAACTCAAAAAATTAGCACTCTTTTGCCAAGAGTGCTAAAAATCAGTCTGAAGACCTAGAAACTTACTTTTCATCAATTTGGTATTTCCTTTTAAGTCTGAAAAAACCATAGATTAGATAAGAAATTAAGCAAGCATATAACAAGAAAATAATAAAGAAAGACTGAGACAAGTTTTCTCGATACAAACTCATGCAAACAACAAGACCACCTGAGAAAGTAGCCATACAGGAACGAAGTCTAGACCGCATTACCTCCCATCTGAGGTCATTACTCATATAGACTTGCTCCTCCGGAAGTATATCAGAAGCTGGTTTACGAAGAATTGAACAAAAACCTGTTTCTATCAATTCCCAACCTCTATTTCTAAAATCTTGTAGTTCATGCTTATACTTTTTAAGAAATCTAGAATCATAGATATGATAGATGACATCATCTGGTTGGCATTGTTCAAAATAGAAAAAACCAAAACGATTAGTTCTATATTTCCAACCTTTCAAGTGCATCTCATGCAAATAATCTTCTTCCTTGTCCAAATCAATAATGGTGAAAATCCGAAATTGTACTTTGCTATTCATTGCCTGACCTCCAAATCAGAAAACAAGTATTGTTTCAGCTATCAGATAATTCTTTCCACTTTTGGAACAATCTCCAAAAAATATTAAAAATCTGAATCGCAAAAACTATCAATAAAACCCAATCTATTATGAAAATCAAAAATACTTCCCAACTGAAAGAACTACCTCCACTGAGAAACTTTGAGAAAACCGGTAGTAGAGCTGAAAAAAGAATCAAAATAGGTAGCATCCGCATTATTAAAATCCGTTTGACCATGGCTAACTTCCCAGTAGCGTCATTATAGATTTCAAACTCGGTATCCAACTCAATTCCAGAACGAAGCTTTCTAAAGTAGGAAAAAACATTAAAATCTATAATATGCTCCCATCCACAGTCTTTAAATAGTTGTAAATAGGAGGCTCTCTCTGATTTTTTCATGGGATAAAAATCCAACTGATAAGACACCTGCTCCGGTTGGCACTTTTCAAAAGTATACTTAACCGCAACTACTAAGTTAGAGTAACTCACTTCCTTAAGTTTCCAACCCTTAGCATGCATTTCCCCAAGGTATAAAGCCTCTCTATCATAATCCGCAATTGTAGATATCCGATATACAACCTTCTTTTCCATCATACTTCCTCCCGACTGTTTCTATAGAGCCGTTCAATACGTTTCAATTCAATTTCCAAAACCTTTCGTCCCAAATCTATTATCTGATATATTTTCCGTTTTTCCTCTTCCCGGATAAAGGAAATCAAGCCATCCTTTTCCATCTTTGACAAGGTTCCATACATAGTTCCAGGACTAATCGAAACTTGCGAATCTGTCATCTCCTTGACCTTTTGTGTGATACCATATCCATGGTTCTCCTTCTGTAGACAAAACAAGATATAAAAACCCGTTTCCGTCATCGGAAGATAAACTCGACGAATCTTATCCGTCAATTCCATTTAACCCCACCTCCTATTTAGTTCGATATATCGCATCTCGTTATATAAACTATATCACATCTCGATATAAAATGCAAAAAAAGATCACCCTCAGGCAATCTTTCTTCTATATTAGTAAAGATCTAAATAATTATCAACTTCCCATTGTGAAACGAAGGTTGCATAGCTAGCCCACTCGATACGTTTTGCTTCAAGGAAGCTAGTGTAGATGTGTTCACCTAGGGCTGCCTTGACCACTTCATCCTCAGTCAAAGCTTTCAAGGCATTATGAAGAGTTGATGGAAGATCAGTGATTCCAGCTTCCTTACGCTCTTCTGCTGTCATGATGTAGATATTTTCTTCGATAGGAGCTGGTGCTTCGATTTTGTTTTCAATACCATGCAAACCAACTTCCAAAAGAACAGCCATAGCGATGTATGGGTTTGCCATTGGGTCCACTGAACGCAACTCAAGACGAGTTCCCATACCACGCGAAGCTGGTACGCGCACAAGTGGCGAACGGTTACGACCAGCCCAAGCAATGTAAACAGGTGCTTCATAACCTGGAACCAAACGTTTGTATGAGTTAACTGTTGGGTTCATGATAGCAGTATAGTTGTAAGCATGCTTAATCAAACCACCAAGGAAATGGTAGGCCGTTTCAGACAACTGCATTCCTTTTGGATCATTTGGATCAAAGAAGGCATTGTTTCCTTCTGCATCAAACAAGGACATATTACAGTGCATACCTGATCCAGCGATACCAAATTTTGGTTTCGCCATAAAGGTTGCGTAAAGACCGTGTTTGCGAGCAATGGTTTTAACAACGAGTTTAAAGATTTGAATCTTGTCACAGGCACGGAGGACTTCATCATACTTGAAGTCAATTTCATGTTGTCCAACCGCAACCTCGTGGTGACTCGCTTCTACTTCAAATCCCATTTTAGTCAAGACATTAACGATTTCACGACGTGTATTGTCCGCAAGGTCAGTAGGCGCCAAATCAAAGTAGCCACCCTTATCATTTACCTCAAGAGTCGGATCCCCATTTTCATCCAGTTTAAATAGGAAGAATTCTGGCTCTGGTCCAAGGTTGAAGGATTTGAATCCTACTTCTTCCATATGGCGAAGAGCACGTTTCAAATTGCCACGAGGGTCACCTGCAAATGGTTTACCTTCTGTTGTATAGACATCACAGATCAAACCTGCAACACTTCCGTTTTCATCTCCCCAAGGGAAGACTGTCCATGTATCCAAGTCTGGGTACAAGTACATATCTGACTCATTGATACGTACAAAACCTTCAATAGAAGATCCATCAAACATAGCCTTGTTTGACAAGACTTTATCTAACTGTTCATCTGTAGCAGGAATTTCGACGTTTTTCATCGTTCCCAAAATATCTGAGAACATGAGACGAATAAAGGTAACATTTTTTTCCTTGACTTCACGACGAATATCTGCAGCTGTGATTGGCATGGTTTTTCTCCTTAATATATGACTACTTGCGATTGCCTAACCGCGACCAAAAGGTGAATGTGCTGAAGCAAAGCGTCCCTGCTGGAGGAGTTCATTGTGAAGTGCGCGACGCACCTCCGTCTGACTCACCACTTTCTTGGACTTCGCCTCACGCTCAGCATATTTTTTCTTAATGGCAGCGATATTGTAGCCTTCAGAGATATAATCTTTGATTTCAAGCAGACGATCCATATCATTCAACGAATACATGCGACGGTTTCCTTCGTTTCGATCAGGTTTAATCAACTCTTGGTCTTCATAATAACGAATCTGACGCGCCGAAAGATCGGTCAACTTCATAACACTGCCGATAGGAAAAACAGCCATATTTCGGCGAAATTCTTTTTCCTTCATTTACAATTTCCTTCTTTCTGTCTATTATAGTCTAAAAAAAGACAAACGTCAATTGATAATGTCATAAAATGTAACATTATTTTTCTTTTTTCTCTAAAAAGAAATGAATACGATCAATATCATAATTTACGAGAATCGCGACAAAAACTCCCATGAAAGTTTCCGATACACGCGCAAACACGTATAAAATTGTTTCACCGCTCGGTATTGATAGGGTAATGATTAACATAGCTGCTACACCACCAATAACCCCCGATTTATTATTCATGGCCACATTTGTCATAATGGTTAACATAGTGCAGATTGGAACAACCACCAAGGTCACCCAAAAGGCTCCATGAAATAAGGTATTTAAGAGAAAAAAGATAAGGGCGTAGAAGCCACCGATACTATTTCCTAGAATACGTGAAGTTCCAAAATGGACGCTCTTATCAAAACTCTCCCTCAGACTAAAAACTGCTGTCAGAGCACCGATTTGAAGACCTTTCCAGCCAAAAAAACCAAAAATCAAAAGAACTAGAAAAACGGCAATTCCCGTTTTGAAAGTTCGCATACCAAGCTTGAACTGTGACTTATCAAATTTATATTTTTTAAAATAACTCATAATCTCAACTTTCTACTACCATTTTAACATAAATCAGTTGATTTTATGAGTGAAAATCAATAGGAAGCGTTTTTAATTTAGGCTATAAAAAAGAGGAAACAGAGTTCCTCTTTTCTATTTAACTTTCAGAAATTAGTTACTTTCGTCTTCTTTTCGTTTCAACTGGCTAAGTCCTAAAATGCCCACTAAAGCTGCCAGACCAAGATATGGCATGTAGCTTGAATCATTTGTACCTGTGTGAGGTAGAGTAGGGTTTCCTTTTGGATTTGGATTAGAATTAGGAGTTGTTGGCTCCTCTGGTTTCTTAGGTTCTGGCGTTGTCGTACGAACTGTATTTGAGGCGTAAGCAACTTTGTTCACAGTATTTACATAGGTATTTTCAAAAGTTCCGACAGCAATTCGTTTCATTTGAATATAAGTCTCAGCCTGGAATGGAGAATCCAACTGAATCTCTTGAAGGAATTCCTCCTTGAAGCGAATGGTAATCATTCCCTTATCTTGATCATGTTCAACCTGTGTTTCAGCTGTTAAGTCTGTCCCTGCCTTAATAACACGACCGTCTTTCAATCGGATATCAACCTTGGCAAGAACTTTATAGTTTCCAGTGTATTGATCACCTTTTTGATCATAGTCATCTACAAAACTATAGTCATTCAAGTCCTCAGAATGATTTTGTGGAATCAAACCACCGATTAAACGATAATTGAAGTACTGGTTCAACGGAATTGTTTGGCCATCGATATTGTCACTGCTTGGATCCATACTGATTGTCACATCTTTTTTCGGTGCGATTTTCGGTACATTGTTGACAACTACTTCTGTAGCATAGCCATTTCCAAAATCAATTTGGTAGGCTTTATTTTCATACTTACCACCCGTTTGACCAAATTCAGGTTTAACTGTCATCGGATCTGTGATTAGCAATGATTTTCCTGCTGCTACATAGTTCTTGTAGAATTCAGCTGGATTATCAGCTGAGAAGAGTTGGAAAGCACCTTTAACAGTGATGTTGGCTTTCTTCAACAGCTCTTGAACCTTCTTAGGCGCAGCTTCTAAACTATCATATTGTTGAACACTGATACCTGATACAAGATTGCCCTCTAGATCACGAATCTTAACCAATTCTGGTTGAAGGGTTAAGGCTTCTTCTGGATAATCATCCACATAGTAGAAACCATTTTGAATCGCTTCTTTAGAAGATTTATCTCCCTTGTATTGGTCCAAATCCCATGTAAGTTCATAGTAGTTCGTTGAACCAGCTAGAACCTCTTTACCATCAATATTTACACCTTGCTTGTTCTTGTTAACTTTCAAAGGCTTGATGTAGTTGTTATTTGGATTGTCAGGATCATTTGGTTTACCTGGAGTCGTTACACGAACAATGTTTGACTTAACACCGTAGGCGTCGTTGACTGTCAATGTAAAGTTATTTGTATAAGTTGCCCCATCATTCAAGACACGACCAACAACAGTTGGATATAGAGTCTCAAAGGATTTTGTCAAATCTGCATTGAAAGCAGCCAAGGTCTCCTCAGTAGCCTTAAAGGTTACAGTGTGACTAGCTTTATCATAGCTTGTTTCAAAACCTTTGCTTGCAGCCTTGGTTGCTTCCAAATCAAACTGATAGCCAGTTGGAAGTGGATCTACCAATACAAACGAAGTTGTTTTTGGACGACCAGCTGTCAACGCTTCTGTTTTCAACTCAAACTTCACTACAGACTGCTTAGCAACTAGAGTACGATCGATATCTACTCCATCCTCATTTTTAATTTCTTTATTAATCTGAGGTTGTGCAAATAGACGATTGTAATGGAAGTGAACTGTTGGCACCGCTGGTGGTGTTGGCAACTGCTTAGGAGTTGGTGCTACCGGCGGAGTTGGCAATGGATCATAATTTGGCTCTTCTGGTTTTGATGGCTCTGGTTGATCTGGAGTTTTTACCGGTGGAGTTGGCTCATTTTCGTAGTTTGGTGCTACTGGAGCTGGTTCCAATGGTTTCTCTGTCTCATATGTTGGTTCTTCTGGTTTTGATGGCTCCGGTTGATCTGGAGTTTTTACCGGTGGAGTTGGCTCATTTTCATAGCTTGGTGCTACTGGAGCTGGTTCCAATGGTTTCTCTGTCTCATATGTTGGCTCTTCTGGTTTTGATGGCTCTGGTTGATCTGGAGTCTTAACCGGTGGAGTTGGCTCATTTTCATAGTTTGGTGCTACTGGAGCTGGTTCCAATGGTTTTTCCACTTCATAAGTAGGAGCTTGTGGAGCAGTTGGTTCTACTGGTGGAGTTGGTTTTTCCTTAGTAATTTTCGGAACGTTGACGGCACGAATCTTACCATTGAGTGAGTACCAGATGTTTGGTCTTTTACCTGTATCAACCGCCATAACTGGATCAGAAGGAACTACTAGGGTCGCAGAAATAGCACCGACAGTAACACGGTTAGTTGAACCGGACATGCTGATTGCTCCCGCACCATACCAAGAGTTTGGAGCATCTGATGAATCCCATCCTGAATTAGGCTGGCTATTTTTATACATTGTCCAGCGAGCTCCACCCTGTCCTTGTTTAAAGTTCAGGGTTTCTGTGGCATAAATCTTTCCGTCTTTTTCTCCAACAGATGAACCGGAAATTTTAATAAAGTTACCAGTGTAATCCTTGGCCATCTCAATAGAATTATTTTCTCTATTTAGAGAAGCAACTGAAAGGAGGGCATTGTCAAAATTAATTGGCTTGTCATTTTCATCATAGAAGGTAAATTCATTTTTGATGAAGATAGATGTATTCTTTTCATCTTTACCAGTATAGGCTGAAGCAAAGACACCTAACGTTGGGTCTGTAAAGATTCCCAACCAAACTTTTCCACTAGGATTTTGAAATTTTGAAGACGGGTCTACAGTATATTTGTAAACAATCTTCGAAATCTTTTTACCATTGTAGTAGGAATTTTGAAGGTTGGTATAAGTCGCTGTTACGCTTTGACCACGTTTTAGAAGAACTGAGCCCCATTTAACTTCAGTCTTATTTCCTACGTTGGTCGTCCAGCCAGATTTATCATTAATATTCCCATACAATTCCATAGAAGAGCTAGTAGCATTCGCACCTTCTAGATGAGTAACATTAAGGTTGTCTAACTGAAGATTCTTATTACCGTATTGCGCAGTATCGTGTTTGAAGGCGTTATCTACAGCTGTTGCTTTAAGAAAACTTCCTTCAGTTGTCAAAGATAGTTGAGCATTTGGTTCTAAGTCATAAACCAAGCTACGAGCAGATGGTTTAGACAAGTACCCATCCTTGTCTTTATTCTTTTCAAGCTCTACAAGTGCAGCCTTAATAGATACCTGCTCATCTTGATAAGCCTTCAGTTTAGTCGGATACTCAGCCAACTCTTTCTTATACTTAGCAAGGTCTGCTTCATATTTTGCAACCTTAGCTTCATAGTCTGCTTTGGCTTTAACATTTTGTTGCTTAATTTCTTCATTCTTAGCTTGAATTGTCGCATTTTTTGCCTTGTTGTCTTCAACAGCCTTTTCATAGGCTGCTTTTGCATCGGCGTTAGCTTTTTGAACGCGAGCTAATTCCGTCTGGTATTTGGCCAGCTTAGCTTGGTAGTCTGTTTCGTTAGCTTCGTTTGCTTGTTTGACTGCTGCCAAGTCTTTTTCGTATTGTGCTATTTTAGCCTCATAAGTTGCCTTGGCTGTTTCATTTCGTTGCTTAATCGCTTCATTTTCAGCTTGGATAGCTGTGTTTTTAGCTGTGTTTTCTTTTACTGCTTTATCATAAGCCTCTTTAGCTTCCGCATTTGCCTTTTGAACTCGAGCCAATTCTGTCTGATAAGCTGCTAATTTAGCTTGATAATCAGCATCATTATCCGCCTTAGCTTTCTTAATAGCTGCAAGATCTGCTTCATACTGCTTCATCGCCGCTTCATAAGTTGCTTTTGCAGTTTCATTACGTTGTTTAATCGCTGCATTTTCAGCTTGAAGCGCTGCATTCTTTGCAGTGTTTTCTTTTACTGCTTTATCATATGCCTCTTTAGCTTCATCATTAGCTTTTTGTACTCGGGCTAATTCTGTCTGGTAAGCTGAAAGTTTATTTTGATAATCCCGTTGACTATCTTCGTTTGCTTTTTTGACAGTTGCTAAATCTTTTTGATATTGTGCTAGCTTAGCCTCATATTCTGCTTTAGCTGTTGCATTGGCAGTGTTGATTTTTTCAACTTCTTCTTGATGACTTTTTAGATCTTTTTGATACTTGTCATCCGCCGCTTTGTTTTCAGCATTGATTTTATCTGTTTCTGCCTGATGAGCTGCGACTTCTTTTTTATATGCTTCAGTTGTTGTCTTTATTTCTTCTGCTTGTTTAGCATAGTCACTTTTGATCTCATCTTGTTTTTGAGCATTTTCTGTAGCAGTTGTAGCTGTTCCTTTGTCTTTTGTTTCATCTTGAGCTACCTTAACTCCTGCAGATTTTGCATCAGCAACTGTTTTATCCAAATCAGCTGATGATACTTCTACTGGCAAAGCTGAGTCTTTAGAACCAGCCTTAGCTTGGCTCTCTTTGGCAACTTGGCTCATTTCACCCTGAGCTTCAGGTAAATTTGTGGCCGGGTTTCCTGTAGTAGCTACCTCAACCGTACTTGTACTAGTTGTCTCTGTAACTTCATCAGCAAATACTGCTTTGTCTGCAAAAGTAATCAAAGCAGTTCCTAAAACAGCACCACACAAAGTTTTCGCAACTTTGCTTTTACGAAATCCATAGACTTCTTTTTTATTTTTCATTATAAGCCATTTCCTTATCTAAATTAATCATCTACCGTCCATAGTAGCATTTTATGATGTGGGATGCAAATATTTGCTCTCCCCCCCTTCATTTATCGATAAATCTAACATATTTATAAATGAAATTAAAAAGAAGATGGTTAAACCATCTTCTTTCAGATAAACTATTTATTTTTCAGTCAAGGCTGCAAGACCTGGAAGAACTTTACCTTCGAGGAGTTCCATTGATGCTCCACCACCAGTAGAGATCCATGAGAACTTGTCTGCACGACCAAGGTTGATGGCTGCGGCAGCTGAGTCACCACCACCGATGATTGATTTAACACCTGGTTGTTTCACGATAGCATCCATGACACCGATTGTACCAGCTTGGAAGTCTGGGTTTTCAAATACACCCATTGGTCCGTTCCATACAACTGTCTTCGCACCAGTCAATTCTTGATCGAATTTAGCGATAGATTTTGGACCGATATCCAAACCAAGGAATCCAGGATCAACTGCTTCACCTTCAGTGTTTTTCACTTCAGTGTAGTCAGCAAATGCGTTTGCTTCTTTTGAGTCAACTGGCAAGATCAATTTGCCGTTTGCTTTTTCAAGAAGAGCTTTCGCAACATCCAATTTGTCTTCTTCTACAAGTGAGTTACCAATTTCGATACCTTGAGCTTTGTAGAATGTGTAAGTCATCCCACCACCGATAAGAACTTTATCAGCTTTTTCAAGCAAGTTTTCGATAACACCGATCTTGTCTGAAACTTTTGAACCGCCAAGGATGGCTACGAATGGGCGTTCTGGAGCTTCAACTGCTTCTTGGATGTAGGCAATTTCGTTTTCAAGAAGGAAACCAGCAACTGCTTTTTCAACGTTTGCTGAGATACCAACATTAGATGCGTGTGCACGGTGAGCTGTACCGAATGCATCGTTTACGAAGATGCCATCTCCAAGAGATGCCCAGTATTTACCAAGTTCAGGATCGTTTTTAGATTCTTTCTTGCCGTCAACATCTTCGAAACGAGTGTTTTCAACCAAGAGAACTTGTCCATCTTCAAGAGCGTTGATTGCTGCTTCCAATTCAGCACCACGTGTAACACATGGGATAAATTTAACTTCTTGTCCCAATTTAGCAGCCAAGTCAGCAGCTACAGGAGCAAGTGATTTACCTTCTTTGTCTGCTTCTTCTTTTACACGTCCAAGGTGAGAGAAGAGGATTGCACGTCCACCTTGTTCAAGGATGTACTTGATAGTTGGAAGAGCTGCAGTGATACGGTTGTCATTAGTAATCACGCCATCTTTAACAGGTACGTTGAAGTCAACACGAACGAGAACTTTTTTCCCTTTCAAGTCAACGTCTTTAACAGTCAATTTTGCCATTAGATATGACTCCTTCTTTTTTTATACGTGTTAATTATATCACAAAATCAGCAAAAGAGATAGAAAAACCCTAAACTTTTCTTGTTCTTTCTTCTATCTATTAACCTAAAAACCTAGGATTGCAGTGCGGGAAATAGTAATCTTCACATAATTCGGTTGGAATAATTTAGGCAAATTCTTGATTGCTCTGCCTAATTACTTCTATACCATTCTTTTTCTAACACTTTAATCCTTAATATTCTAAACTCTACAGTCCTTCTTTTTGAATTGCTAGGTTTCTTATTATACAATATAACTAAAATAGTTTCTTTAGTTTGTGCTATTTGAGATTAAAAGAAGGGGAATTGCTACCATGAAATTAGAAAGACTAATCTATATTTTACTGTCTCTTTTAAATAAGAAGAGAATAACAGCTAAAGAGATTGCAGAGAGGTTTGAAATATCTACTCGAACTGTATATAGAGACATGGATACACTCAGTTTAGCGGGGATTCCAATCTATTCGGAACGTGGAGATAAGGGAGGTTTCTATATACCAAGCGACTATAAGATAGATAGAAACTTTTTCACTGAGGAAGAGAGACAGTTTATCATTAATATGAGCCAGAATGTTAGTAAAATCGTTGGTCATTCAAGCCTTGACAGTATCGAACACAAGCTGTCTTCTCAAGAAATTACAAGAGCAAACAGTCCTTTTTACTTTGATCTCAGTTCCTGGACTCTTAATACAAATTATTTACTAGAAATTGAGGAAGCGATACAATCTAAACAGATGATTTCTTTTTCTTACTATTCGAAAAAACAAGAGAAAAGTCAGCGAACAATTATCCCATATAGATTGATCTATAAACTGAATGCTTGGTATGTTATTGGTTACTGCTTAGAAAAATTAGATTTTCGTATTTTTAAATTAACTCGAATTCGAGAACTAGAACCAGTGGAGATAAAAGATAAACCATTCAATTATCCACGTTTATCTCAAGAAAAGTTAGAGCTTTTTTTAAATCCCCCAAAACATAAAGTGGAGGGGCAAAGAGAAGAAATTGAACTAGTTTTTACAAGATTTGCACTTTCAAAAATCTACGATCACTTCACGGAAGAAGAAATCAGAGTCGAGGACGAAATAATAAAAGTTCAGGCATTTAGAGCTTTAACTCCCTCGTTTTTTGATTTACTATTAAGTTTTGGTTATCAAGTAAAGGTCGTATCTCCAAGTCACTTACAAAATCTACTGGTCAGTACTCTCAAAAAAAATCTTCAGCAATATGACAACCTGTAGTCATATTTCCTTTTGTATACTCTTAAGTGGGCAAAATATTTCGTGATATTCATCATAGCCCAATTATTTTACAGGAGGTTCCAAATGGATACAAAAACACTTGCAGAAAGATATTTTACGGCAGTAAATGAGGGAGGCTGGGAAGATTTCGTAGCTGAAAACTTTGACTATGGCATGTGCGATAGTATAGAAATTCGACAAGGACGTGATGTTTATTTGCAAGGCGCAGGCCAATTCTATGCTTTGAGTCAGCATCTTGAAGTGAAGCAATTACTTGTTGATGGTCGAACAGTCTCAACTTTAAACCGCTACCATCTACATTCTCCTCAAGGACAAGAACTAGAACTGGATGTCGCAGAATTTCTGAAATTCGATGAATTTGATAAATTAGTTGCATCCAATATCTATTTCGACACTTATCGTTTCCAAAAATTTATCCAAGGAATTGAATAACAAAAATCTAGCTTCAAATTTACTCTTCAATTTCAAAATCATAACCACCCGTCTAACGGGTGGTTTGCACCAGGGCTATAAGCCCAAATCACCAGCCAGCGCCTAAAGACGCTGGCTTTCACGTTGTTCAAGCCTTATTGCTCTTGACTCGTCACTTGCCTCTCAAAGAGGCCTTGGTACTACTTACCACTATCCCTAAAGGGATCCTCATATTCTTTTACACTTAATTTATCTAGTGCTATATCATGCTTTTCCTGCTCTTGAATATATTTCTTAATTGTGGATTCATTAAGCCCTACTGTGCTCACGTAGTAACCTTCTGCCCAAAAATGCCGGTTGCCAAACTTGTACTTGAGGTTGGCGTGTTTATCAAACATCATGAGTGCACTTTTGCCTTTTAAATAACCCATGAAACTTGAAACACTTATCCTTGGTGGAATACTTACTAACATATGTACATGATCAGGCATTAAGTGTCCTTCGATAATCTCTACACCTTTATAACTACATAATCGGTGGAATATTTCTCCCAAACTACTTCGATATGGATTATAAATGACTTTTCGTCTATACTTAGGGGTGAACACAATGTGATATTTACACATCCACTTTGTGTGTGATAAACTATGTGCCTTTTGTGCCATATTTTTCTCCTTTCGCTTTACAATTGGCTTGAACACCTTTATTGTATCGCGTTTGGAGTTTTTTGGGTATAACCTTCGACGTGCACCCGCATAGCGGGTGGTTTATTTGTCTCGCACCTAGCGGAGCGAGACGGACTAATAGTCACATAACTAAAAACAAGGCCTGACTAATCTACAGTCAAGCCCTGTTTTTTAATTTTTATGAGAAAATCCAAGATTCGTAAATCCGATTAGTCTTCTCTCCTCTTTCTAGCAAGCAAGCCGTAGCCACTCATTACTCCGAAAAGTCCTAGCGCTACTAGACTAGCATCTCTTGTCGCTCCCGTATTTGGAAGCTCTTTACTTACTTCTTCAACTTTTGCTGGTGTAGCTAAAAGTGCCCGATCCCTTGTTTGTGAGACTTGCTCTTCTTTCGTTCCTACTTCAACAATTTCTGGAAGAGCTTCCTTGAGAACCTCAATAGAATGAAGGGTGCGTTTGCCCTGAGCATCAACTTCTACAAAGCGACGAACTTGGCCTTCAACTCCTGCTTGAACTAGCTGACGTTGTCCTTTGAGAAGGGCTGCATTTGGTCGTTCTTGACGTTCGAAGGAAACTGTTCCCTCTTCAACTTCCAGTTTCGGAGTTTCTAGAACTAAATCTTTCACCCCTTCAGCTGGTTGGTTGCTCGATAGAACTTTTGTACCAACTTCAGTGATTTCTGGGATTGCTTCCTTGACTACCTCAGTCGAACGAAGAGTGCGTTTGCCTTGGGCATCTACTTCTACTAAATGACGAACTTGGCCTTCCACACCTGCTTGAACTAGCTGGCGTTGTCCTTTGAGAAGCTCGGCGTTTGGTCGCTCCTGACGTTCAAAGGCTGTTGTTTCAGTTTCAATAACTAGTTCAGGGAGGGCTTCAACCGTTGGAGCTACTTCATTTGGATCCATACTGCCAACGTGGTGACTTTCTTCTGCAGGAGCTAGTTTCTTATTCAACTTTTCTTTCATTTCCGCAAAAGCTTGTGGAGTTGGCATCTCTGAAGCCAACAAAGTTTCTGCTTGTTCAATCAAGTCAGCTTTAGGATCTTTTTCACGAAGGGATTCAAGCAAGCCTTCCAATTCTTCTCTAGCAGTTTGGTAACGTTGATTTCCATCCAAGTCTGTTCCTGCTTGTTTCAACTCATTCAAAGCCCGGTTGACTTCTTCTTGGCTAGCATTGTGGTTTTCTGCTACAGTTTTCGCTGCAGTGAGCTTCTCTACTAGTGCTGCTTGTTTGTCCTCGCTTGAGAAGGTGTAGGCAAGGGTTGACTGACGGCCTTGGGCAGCAGTAATTTCTTGTTTGAGGTACTCATCGTTGACAGCTGCTTTTGGAGAAACCAAGACATCAAACTCAGCGGTGTGCCCCTTGTAATGCAAGGTCAAGGTCTGACGACCAGTCTTTTGAGCATCGTAGCCCGTAATTTCAACACCTTGATCTGTGAAGGCATGGCTTTCTTCTGTCTCATCATCATAGAGAACACCGAAGCGACCTTCTGCAAGATCCAGTTGCTCTCCTACTAGATAGTCTGTTTTCGGTTTCTGAGTAATGTACAAACCTGCTACTTCTTTCGGTTTTCCTTGATCTTGACCAGTCACTTGTACCTTCAAGTCACCAGTAACTGGAAGTCCAAGGTAGCTGACTGTGAGCTTTTGTTCCCCTTTTTGATGAGCGTTGTAGCCAGATACTGTCACACCTGAGTGAGTAAGGTTGATTAGCTCATCGGCTTGTCCCCCTTCGTATTGAACACGGAGAGTGCCGCCTCTAAGGTCAAGTTTTTCTCCCTCTTTGTAAACTGTCTTCTTAGGCCCTTTTTCAAGGCTAACTGCAGCAATTTTTCTTTCATCCTGCGGAATCGCTACTGCCAATGTGTTACTGATTTCTTTACCAGGTAGTTGGGTACGATAATAGAGTAGATTTGGTTGCTTGTCAAAGGCCAATGGTGCTGTTGCTAGGTCGCCACCATTTTCAGACTTCAAAGTTGCAATCGGTGTTTGTGAATCTGCCTTGTCGTAAACGGTGATGGTTGCACCCGCCGGAACATCAGAGAAGCCAAGTTGAACTTGGTGGTTTCCAAGTGAACGAGCAGCTACCTTGGCCATTGGAATATTTTGACTTTCTGTGTCCAAGGTTTCATACATCTTCCAGTTGTAGATACGAATGGCTTTCCAAGGCGTTCCATTATCTGAAGTGATAACTTTTAGGCGCCAGTCTTGGGCAGTAATTGGTTTGTCAAGAGTGATATCTGTCACGTGTGCTTTGTTGCCACGGACTTCCTTGGCTAGTTTCCACTCACCGTCTGTATCCTTGTAGTAAAGATCAAAGTCTTTGGTGTTCATCAAACCGTCGTTTACGGATTCTCCACCAGCTCCCGCATGATCCATGACCCATCTAACAACGGTACGTGGCTTGGTCAAGCGAATATCCACACTACCGCTCAACTGAGCTGAAGACCACTTATCTGACAAGCTAGTAATGGTACCGTTCAACATACCTTCAATGCCTTCTCCACCTTCAGTATTTGGGAAAGTGCTACCGATGACCTTTGCACCTGGAACGATATTTTCAGCTAAAGGTCTTGGAAGAGTCGTATCCTGAACTGTCATCCCCCAGTTAAAGGATGCCGTCGCGGCTTCGGAACGAAGGCCATTTTTACCAACTGCAACGACTTTCAGTTCCTGAGTCCTACCAGTCGCATTAGCAGAACGGCTAACTTTTGGCAAGTAGATAGTGGAAGCAGATGATCCTGTCAACAAACGCCAGTTATCTCCATCTTTTTCGTAGACTTCATAGAAATCTGCATCTTGGTTACCCGCAAATTGGAGCACTGCTTCAGCTTCTTGGGCGTTCTTAAGAGATTGTTTCACTACAGAGAGGCCTGTCGGCGCTTGTGGTGCTTGGTGATTGTCTGAAATGGTTAATTGACCTAGGTTAAACTGATAATCTTTTACAGCACCTTCATGTTTGAAGAAGAGTTTAACTGCATAGATGGTTTTTCCAGCTAGTGAGCTGAGGTCAAATTCTTCATTTGTCCAGTTATCAGAAAGAGTCAGTTCTTTCCATGCGTTTGCATCCTCAAATTTGTAGTCTGGAGTCGTAGAGAAGGCCATATAAACTTTAGAGCCTTTTCCTCCCTTGTGGGCAACACGAAGTTTGGTTTTCTCAGTTACTTCTAGTTTGGTAGAATACAAATTCACATCCTGGTCCGTCTTACCAGCTACATCACCTGAGAATTTAAGGGAGTTCCCACCATTATAGGCATCTGTAAAGTCGTATTCTGCACGAAGTTTTTCCCCCGTTGAAGTCTGCCACCAGCGCCATGTTGGCAAGACACCTGAAACTGAACGGTAGTTCCACTCAGAATCCTTATAAACTTTACCGTCTACAAACCATTTTCTACCATGACCTGTATTAAAGGAGGTTGTGAAGGTCCGGCCTACTGCTGGTGTGCGGTCAGCAACCAAATTGGCAATCCCATACCACTCTTTATCCGCTGGTTTTTGAGCCGTTGGATCCCCTTGGTAACCTGTAAAGAAGATGTCTTCGTTCTTATGGTAGTCTTCTCCTGTTTTTCCTAGACTGGTGATCGTATCTGGTGCAAAGAGTCCAAGTGACAAACGCAACTTGCCTTTTTCATCTAATAGAGCATCCCATTTGACTTTGGTCTTATAAGAACCACCTTGTTGCAATTCCAAGCCTGCAAAGACATCATATTGACTACGTTCTAGCCATTTAGCCATCTCTACAGAATGGTCATTCTTTTCCTTGTTCCAGTTGAAGTTGGCAAAGAATTGATCCGCAGGGACTTTATCACCTTCTTTTTGCATGAATTGGTAGTTGTAATTACCCAGACCATCCTCGTGGTAACGACCATATTTGTAGGTCATGGCATCGTACCAAGCATACTTGATTGGATGGTTGACTTTGGCTGCGTATTCTTTTGTATAGAGCATGAATTGACGCATTTTTTCACCAAGAGGTTCTACCAAATCGCCCGTTGTTTCCTGGTTAATGAAATAGCCATCAAATCCGTAGTACTTAGCAAGATCGACGAGTTTTCGTGCGATAGGGAAGGTGCCATCTGCATCTTGTTTCAAAGCAGCGGCAAATTTCTCTTGGTCGGCAATGCTGTTTGACCAGTTGAAAAAGAGTGTTCCATAAACGGGAACTCCGTTGCGGTGGCCTGCATCAATGACATCTGGAGTTGGAACTAGGCCTTCCCAGAAGACCATTGAATCCAAGTATTGCCAGTAGTCAAAAGCGTAGGCTTTGAATTCTTCTCCACCAACAGAAGCGTGGTCTTTGGCCTTTGAGTTGGTGTTTGCTAGCGCCTGAACCTTGGCTCTTCTGCTTGCTTTTTCATTGACCAACTGACCTCTATGGCGCTTGGCGAGTTCAACTGAGGAACGGTTAATGGGATCATCCTCACGCGCACCCGGTTCCCATTTCAACAAATCCTCCCATGTATCAAATTTGATTTCTTTTGGTCGGAGACTCTTTTCTTCATTTTTAGGGACGTCTGCTAGAATCGGTTTGTCGGCTTTCTTCTCAGCTACTTGAGGAGCTTCCTCTGGTTTGACTTCTTCTTTTTCAGTTGGTTGAGCAGGTTTTTCAGTTTTATCTGTCGAAGCTGGCTTTGCTTCTTCTTTTTCATTGACCAAATCAGCTATTGCAGGAGTTTTTTCTGAAATTGCTTGCTCAGCTACTTTGTTCTCTGTTTCCTCTAATTGTTTTTCAAGGGCTGCAGTATCTGGATTAGCAGTTTCACTAGCGCTTGTCGCTTGGGCGCTCGTATTTGCAGCTGTTTCAGGGACTGCGACTTGTTCGGCAAGAGCTGGGCTCGCAAATAAAGCTGAACCAATCATCAAGGAACAAGCTCCGATTGACAGCTTACGAATACTGTAACGGCAACGTTTTTCAAAAAATAGATTTTTCATCTTATCCTCCTAATAAAATATAAAGTAAGCGCTTCACTTTTTGATAAAAAGTAACTGTTCTCAGTGTACACCACCAGAACAGGATTATCTTCATTTTATCCTATATGAAAGCGATGTCAATCTATTTAACATAAAAACTATAACTAGGATAATAATCAGTAAAATTTGGACACAATCCTATAAATCATCTATCTTAAAGGGAATCTATCTCTCATTTTAAAAGAAAGTTCTTGTTTCTTATGAAAATTTCAGCTAAACACTTGTGAGATTTACTTTTATCCTTTAAAATAGAATAGGAGAAATTCCGTTATTATTTTTCGGAGGAAAAAGAAATGTCCATTAATTGGCAGGAAATTTTATTTCACTTTTTAGGAGGTCTAGGACTGTTTTTATACAGTATCAAGACCATGGGAGACGGTTTGCAACAAGCTGCTGGAGATCGCCTTCGTTTTTACATTGACAAGTACACTAGCAATCCCTTTTTAGGCGTTCTAGTCGGGATTGTCGTAACTGCCCTGATTCAGTCAAGTACAGGGGTTACAGTTATCACGGTTGGGCTGGTCAGTGCTAGTCTTCTCACTCTTAGACAGGCTATCGGAATTATCATGGGAGCCAACATCGGAACCACCGTTACTTCCTTTATCATCGGTTTCAAGCTTGGCGAGTATGCTTTACCCTTGATTTTCCTTGGAACCATGTTCCTCTTCTTTACAAAAAACAGAACAGCAAACAATATTGGGCGCATCCTGTTTGGTGTCGGAGGGATCTTCTACGCTCTCAACCTCATCAGTGCCGGTATGAGTCCGCTTAAAGATTTACCACAATTCAAGGAATATATGGTAACCTTAGGGCAAAATCCTGTGTTGGGAGTTTTTGCTGGCGCGGTGATTACTGTCCTCATTCAGGCCTCTTCTGCAACTATCGGTATTCTACAAGGTCTCTATGCAGGTGGCTTCCTTGACCTTAAAGGTTCGCTACCAGTTCTCTTCGGGGATAATATCGGGACAACCTTAACCGTTATCCTAGCGGCTGCTGGAGCTAACATCTCTGCGAAACGCGTTGCAGCAACCCACGTTACCTTTAACGTTCTAGGGACTATTCTTTGCTTAATTTTATTAGGCCCCTTCACTTCTATGATTGAGTATTTCCAAGCTTTACTTCATCTCTCACCTGAGATGACCATCGCCTTCTCTCACGGTGCCTTTAACGTAAGTAACACCATTGTACAATTTCCATTCATCGGAGCCTTGGCCTACTTTGTAACCAAGATCATCCCTGGTGAAGACGAAGTTGTTAAGTACGAGCCCCTTTATCTTGATGAACAACTTATCCAGCAATCTCCTTCTATTGCTCTAGGAAATGCCAAAAAAGAACTCTTGCACTTGGGGAACTATGCAGCCAAAGCTTTTGACCTTTCTTATAGCTATATCATCGGTTTGGATGAAAAAGTAGCTGAAAAAGGGCACAAGACAGAGGAAGCCATCAACACCATCGATGAAAAACTCACTCGTTACCTCATCAGACTCTCAAGCGAATCCTTGAGTCAAAAGGAAAGCGAAGTGTTGACCAACATTCTGGATTCATCTCGTGATTTGGAACGGATTGGGGACCATGCAGAAGGCTTGCTCAACCTAACAGACTACCTCCAACGTAAGAATGTTCAATTCTCTGGTGCTGCTTTGCAGGAATTGGCGGATATCTATCAAAAAACTACTGACTTTATCAAGGATGCCCTTGATAGTGTGGAAAACAATGATATTGAAAAAGCTCAAAGTCTGATTGAACGCCATAAAGAAATCAACAATATGGAACGCATTCTCAGAAAGACCCATATCAAACGCCTTAACAAAGGTGAATGTTCAACACAAGCCGGGGTCAACTTTATCGACATTATTTCCCATTACACTCGTGTATCTGACCACGCCATGAACCTTGCTGAAAAGGTCATTGCTGAACAAATCTAAGTACCTAAAAGCTATCCTGAATGGGATGGCTTTTTTCGTCTCCTCATCAAGAATTTCTTTTCTAGCATATAAAAAATGCTTTGATTCATAATGGAATCAAAGCATTTTAAAGAGTTCACCAAACATGATAGCAGAAACTGCAGTGCCCCTGTACTTGGCTTCTTCTCTTTTGATAAAGCGCGCCAAGTTGATCAACTCTGGTGCTGGGTGTTTGGGATTGGTGAGCAATTCACGATTGACAAGTCCTGAAAGTCGGACTGCTAGTAATTGCTCATTTGTAGTGGGTAGTTGTTTAGCAGTCTCTAGGAGAGCAGCAACTAAATCTTCACTCAAGCCCTGACGAGCATGATTGTAGAGATCTCTTATAAGGCTTTCTAGGTTTGGTTCTGCCATCCTGACCGCCTCCCTTATGCTTAATAATTTTTAATCAAATCAACCGTTGAACGATCCAATTTTCTCACCAAGGCTTGCAAGAAAGCTTGGGCTTCTAAGAAGTCATCCATCGCGTAGAGAGTTTGGTGAGAGTGAATATAACGAGCGCAGACACCGATAGTTGTAGATGGGACACCACCATTTTTCAGATGAGCTGCTCCAGCGTCTGTTCCACCTTTTCCACAGTAGTATTGGTACTTGATACCAGCTTCTTCAGCTGTTGTCAAAAGGAAGTCCTTCATACCTGGGAGGAGCAAGTGACCTGGATCGTAGAAGCGAATCAAGGTTCCATCCCCAATCTTGCCTTGGCCACCATAAACATCACCTGCCGGTGAGCAATCCACAGCAAGGAAAACTTCTGGATCAAACTTAGTTGTAGATGTATGAGCACCACGCAGACCAACCTCTTCTTGGACGTTAGAACCAAGATAGAGTTCATTTCCCAGTTTTTGACCTGATAAAGCTTCAGCTAGTTCGCTTACCATGAGGACACCGTAGCGGTTGTCCCAAGCTTTTGAGATGATATTTTTTTCATTGGCTGTCAAAATAGCGGAGCTATCAGGGACAATGGTGTCACCAGGACGGATGCCAAAGCTTTCTGCCTCAGCCTTGTCTGCAAAACCACCATCAAAAACGATATCAGAGATAGCTGGCATGGTTGGTCCACCCTTTCCACGAGTCAAATGTGGAGGGACAGAACCTGAGATCACAGGAATTTCACGACCGTCACGAGTAAAGAGTTTAAAGCGTTGGCTGCTGACCACCATAGGGTTCCAGCCACCGATTTCAACGACACGGAAGGTACCATCTGGCTTAATCTCACTGACCATAAAACCAACTTCATCCATGTGGGAAGCGACCAAAACACGCGGCGCATCGGCAGCTTCTGAATGCTTGATACCGAAAATACCACCTAAGCCATCTGTCACTACTTCATCCACGTGCGGTGTTAACTTCTCACGAAGATAAGCACGGACAGGCGCTTCATGGCCAGAGATTGCAGCAAGCTCTGTTACTTCTTTGATTTTTGAAAATAATGTTGTCATATCAGTTCCTTCTTTCTGTCCTCCATTTTACCACTTTTTATAGGAGAAGGATAGTGGGAAGGTGGATTGGTTTTTACTCAGTTTTCCAATAAAAGAGAGGGGCAGATATTATTTCAGGAATTTTTCTTTCTTTTTACATTAAATTGTCAGAAAATTTATTGACAGATTAAAGAAATCGTGTTACATTTATATCCGCAGGTATCTTTCGGTACCAAATATACAGGAAAGGACGGGGCATGAAACTCTCTCATATTTTAACAGGCTTACTTCTACTCCTGGTCTTTCTCTCCATTAGTATTGGAACCAGTGATTTTTCGTGGGAAAAGCTCTTTGCTTTTGACCAGCAAACCTGGCTTCTCTTTCAAGAGTCGCGTCTTCCAAGAACCATCAGTATTCTCCTTGCAGCCTCCAGTATGAGCATGGCAGGACTCCTCATGCAGACCATTACCCAAAATCAATTTGCTGCTCCGAGTACAGTTGGAACGACAGAAGCAGCCAAACTGGGAATGGTGTTGAGCCTCTTTGTCTTTCCGTCTGCGAGTCTGACCCAAAAGATGCTCTTTGCTTTTGGCTCATCCATTTTATTTACCCTCTTCTTCCTGGCCTTTATGACTATTTTTTCTATAAAGGAAAGGTGGATGTTGCCCTTGATTGGGATCATCTATAGTGGGATTATCGGTTCTATCACAGAAGTTATCGCCTATCGTTTCAATCTGGTTCAGAGTATGACGGCCTGGACCCAGGGCTCCTTCTCCATGATTCAGACCCATCAGTATGAGTGGCTCTTCTTAGGCCTCATTATCCTGATAGCCGTTTGGAAATTATCCCAAACCTTCACCATCATGAATCTGGGCAAGGAAACCAGTGAGAGTTTGGGGATTTCTTACTCCCTACTTGAAAAGCTGGCCCTCTTTCTAGTGGCGCTAACGACAAGTGTCACCATGATTACCGTGGGTGCCTTGCCTTTTCTCGGGGTCATCGTTCCCAATCTGGTCCGCAAGCGCTATGGAGATAATCTGAGCCAAACCAAACTCATCGTCGCTCTGGTCGGAGCCAATCTGGTTCTGGCCTGCGATATCCTCTCTCGAGTCTTGATTCGGCCCTATGAGCTGTCTGTCAGTCTCATTCTAGGAATCATCGGTAGTCTCGTCTTTATCCTACTTCTATGGAGAGGGGGACAAAAAGATGCAGTTTAAAAGCAAACATACCAAGCTCTTCTGCCTTCTCATTATTCTGGCCATCGGAGCTTGTCTCCTCTACTTTTGGCCCATCACTAACCTGTCTGCCTTTGCCTGGAAGCTGCGTTCCCAAAAAATCATCGTTTATCTCTTGGTAGCCATCGCGACAGGGATTTCGACCATTAGTTTTCAAACCCTGACGGAAAATCGCTTTCTGACACCAAGTATTTTGGGAATCGAATCCTTCTATGTCTTGCTACAGACCCTGCTACTGATATTTGAAAGCAAATTTCTACAACTTGGAAAGTCTCCTATCTTAGAATTTCTAGTCTTGCTTCTGCTTCAATCCCTCTTCTTTCTCGCCTTACAAGGTTACTTGAAGACGCTGATGAAGCAAAATTTGGTTTTCATTCTGCTAATCTGCCTAGCCCTGGGAAGTCTCTTTCGAAATATCAGTACCTTCCTCCAAGTCCTGATGGATCCAAATGAATACGATAAACTGCAGAACAGTCTCTTTGCCTCCTTTCAGCATCTCAACACTTCCATCCTAGCCATCGGTTCTCTGATCATCCTTGCCTTGACAATCTTTTTCTTTCGAAAAGCAGTTGTTCTAGATGTCTTGCACCTGCAAAGAGAAACGGCCCAGATCCTGGGACTCGATGTTGAAAAAGAACAGAGAGAACTCCTCTGGGGCATCGTGCTCTTGACCTCAACAGCCACTGCCTTGGTAGGGCCTATGGCCTTCTTCGGCTTTATGCTAGCCAATCTTACCTACCTGATTGTCAAAGATTATCGGCACAAGTTGCTCTTTATCGTAGTCATTCTGATTGGATTTATTAGTTTGACCTTGGGGCAAGCCCTCATCGAACGAGTCTTTGCTTTGGAAATTCGCATCAGCATGATCATCGAGAGTGTGGGTGGTCTCTTATTCTTTATCTTACTTTACAGGAGGGCCCGTCGGTGAAACTGGAAAACATTGACAAATCCATTCAAAAACAGGATATTTTGCAAGACATTTCGCTTGAAGTCAGTCCTCAGAAACTGACAGCCTTCATTGGTCCAAATGGTGCTGGAAAATCAACTCTTCTCTCCATCATGAGCAGACTGACCAAGAAAGATCAGGGAATTCTCAGTATCAAAGGCCGTGAAATCGAGAGCTGGAATTCGCAAGAACTGGCCAAAGAGCTCACCATCCTAAAGCAGAAGATCAATTACCAAGCCAAATTGACTGTAGAAGAATTGGTCAGCTTTGGACGTTTTCCCTACAGTCGAGGTAGACTGAGAGCAGAGGACTGGGAAAAAATCCGAGAAACTTTGGACTATCTGGAACTGACCAACTTAAAAGACCGCTACATCGATAGTCTGTCTGGTGGGCAGCTCCAACGTGTCTTTATCGCCATGGTACTGGCCCAGGATACAGACTTTATCTTGCTGGACGAACCGCTCAACAACCTCGATATCAAGCAAAGCGTCAGCATGATGCAGATCCTTCGGCGACTAGTGGAGGAACTTGGCAAAACCATTATCATCGTCCTCCACGATATCAACATGGCCAGCCAGTATGCGGATGAAATTGTTGCCTTCAAGGACGGTCAAGTCTTTTGCAAGGGAACGACTGCTCAAATCATGCAGGCTGACCTGCTCAGTAAACTCTATGAGATTCCCATCACGTTGGCTGATATCAATGGCAAAAAGATCTGTATCTATAGCTAGCTATTCTGAACTCATGTTAGAGAATCCTCTGTCTCTTAGCTAACAAGCCTATCTAAGAGACCCCTACATCGTTATCACATTTTAAAAAGGAGAAATCATGAAAACATCCCTTAAACTTTATCTCACAGCCCTAGCGGCTAGCTTCTTGCTCCTACTTGGTGCATGTAGTACAAATACAAACTCAAGCACTAGTAAGACGGAGTCAAGTAGCTCTGCTCCAACAGAGGTAACCATTAAAAGTTCACTAGACGAGGTCAAACTTTCAAAGGTTCCTGAAAAGATTGTGACCTTTGACCTCGGTGCTGCGGATACTATTCGCGCTTTAGGATTTGAAAAGAATATCGTCGGAATGCCTACAAAAACTGTGCCGACTTACCTAAAAGATCTTGCGGGAAATGTCAACAATGTGGGTTCCATGGTTGAGCCAGACCTAGAAGCCATTGCTGCTCTTGAACCAGATTTGATTATCGCTTCTCCACGTACCCAAAAATTCGTAGACAAGTTCAAAGAAATCGCTCCAACAGTCCTCTTCCAAGCAAGCAAGGACGACTACTGGACTTCTACCAAGGCTAACATCGAATCTCTAGCAAGCGCCTTTGGTGAAACTGGCACACAGAAAGCCAAGGAAGAATTGGCAAACCTGGATAAGAGCATCCAAGAAGTCGCCACTAAGAATGAAAGCTCTGACAAAAAAGCCCTTGCTATCCTCCTCAATGAAGGAAAAATGGCTGCCTTTGGTGCCCAATCTCGTTTCTCTTTCTTGTACCAAACCTTGAAATTCAAACCAACTGATACTCAATTTGAAGACTCTCGTCATGGCCAGGAAGTCAGCTTTGAAAGTGTCAAAGAAATCAATCCTGACATCCTCTTTGTCATCAACCGTACCCTTGCCATCGGTGGAGATAACTCTAGCAACGATGGCGTCCTAGAAAATGCCCTCATCGCTGAAACTCCTGCTGCTAAAAATGGAAAAATTATCCAACTAACACCAGACCTCTGGTATCTAAGCGGTGGTGGTCTTGAATCAACTAAACTCATGATTGAAGACGCTCAAAAAGCTTTGAAATAAACAAGAAAACCCAACATCAGGTGATGTTGGGTTATTTTTTTTCTTGATTTCGTCTGAGGGAAAAGTGGTCTGGGACAGGATCTTTTCCTATTGGCGACCAAGGATGGCATCGGAAAATTCGAGCCAGGCCCATCAAAACACCCTTGAAGCCATGTTTTTCAATAGCCTGAATCATGTAGTTGGAACAAGTCGGCTCAAAGCGACATGAGGGCGGAAAGGATGGCGAGATAAAACGCTGGTAAAAGCGCACAGGCGCTATTAAGATTCGTTTCATTATTTCTTGGTTACAGCCATGGTGTGTAGTTGGCTGATTTCTTTTTTATTAAGACGACGGGCTTCACCTGGACGGAGACCAGTCAAGTCTAGGTGCCCGAAACGTGTCCGAGACAACTTATCCACTTGAAGGCCGACGGCTTCAAACATCTTTTTAACCTGATGGTTGCGTCCTTCATGGATAGTCAACTGCACTACTGAGCGATTTTTAACTGGATCCACTTTGAGAATCTCATATACAGCTGGCTTAGTTTTCTTGCCATCAATCTCAAGACCACGGGTCAAGGGGCGGAGATTATCCTTATTGGCCACACCTTTAACACGCGCGACATAGACTTTGTCAATCTCATTACGGGGGTGAATCATTTCATCCGTAAAGTCCCCATCATTGGTCAAAATCAAGACACCTGATGTATCCCAGTCCAAACGTCCCACAGGGTAAATGCGTTCCTTGACATTGGGCAAGAGGTCCACAACAGTCTTGCGGCCCTTGTCATCTGTCACACTAGAAATCACTCCACGTGGTTTGTTAAGCAGATAGTAGACCTTTTCTTCGTTGTAGATTGGTTGACCTTCCACTTCGACCTTGTCGCCTGACTTAATAGTCGTTGCGAGTTCACGCACCACTTGGCCGTTGACCGTCACCAAGCCTTGCTTGATCAGCTCCTCTGCTTTTCTCCTACTGGCCACACCTGCGTGGGCAATATATTTATTGATTCTCATCTTCTTCTATCCTTTCACCAAATAATTGGCTTTCTTGCGCTTGAATCTCAAGCTCATCAATCACTGGCAATTCTTCCAAATGATTGATTCCCATGTAATCTAAGAAATAATCCGTAGTCACATAGAGATTGGGACGACCCAACACCTCTTTTTTCCCGTCTTCTCGTATCAAGTCAAAGGCCTGCAACTTTGCCAAGGCCCCACTCGAGTTGACTCCACGGATAGCATCGATTTCTATCCGCGTAATCGGCTGCTTGTAGGCAATGATGGACAAGGTCTCAAGGGCTGCCCGAGATAAACTCTGGTTAATGGGCGCCTTGGAGTATTCCTTCAAAATCGCTGCAAATTGAGGCTTGGTGACCAATCTGTATGCGCCACCTGTCTCGATCAGGGACAAGCTCGAACCTTGGTCTTTTTCATACTTCTGGGCTAATTTTTCTAAACTCTGTTGGATGCCTGTCGGGGGAAGTGATAGGAGTTCAGCCAACTGGCGAACTCGAATCCCATCTTCACCTGCTACAAACAAGAGCGCTTCTATTTCTGCTAAAGTACTCATCTTTCCTCTCTATCAAGTCGAGCTTTGTGCCTCTTGATTTTCTTCCTTCTTTTCCATAAGATAGATATCTCCGAAACTCTCCTCTTGCACGAGGATCAATTCCTGGGTTTTGATTAACTCTAAGGTCGCCAAAAAGAGGGTGATAACCTCTTGAACATTCTGGGCTTCCTTGAACAAATCCTGCAAACGCAACTGGTCTCGTCCAGTCAAGGACTCTTTTACGATGACCATCATGTCCTCAATCTTATACTCATCTCGCAAGATAGTTGTATGATTCTGAGCAAATTCCTCTTTTTTCTTGGCTAGGATATTTGAAAAAGCCAAAAAAAGGTCAATAGTCGTCTTGTCATGCACAAGCTCCGCATCCTCGTAAATCAACTCTGTTGGCGCTTTGGAATAGTACTGGGCCCGATCTTGGTGCTTAGCCTCCAAGTGCTCACCCAAGAGCTTGAACTTGCGGTATTCTTCGATTTGGGAGAGAAGGTCCTGCTCTAGGTCATCCTCCAAGTCTGTCACTTCAGCTACCTTTGGCAAGAGCTTGCGACTCTTGATCAGCATGAGCTGACTGGCCATGACCATGTACTCACCAGTCACTTCCAGACGCATGGCCTGCAGAGTTGAGACATAGGCTAGATACTGTTCGATAACTTCTGTAATGGGCACATCGTAAATATCCATCTGGTACTTTGAGACTAGGTGCAAGAGCAGATCCAGGGGCCCTTCAAAATCTTTTAATTTAATATCCATTATCTATATTTTTCTAAGGTCAGGACTGTTTTTAATCCTAGTTTTTTTGCAATTTCGTACAAATCGACCTTCTCTTCTATCTGTCTTAGAATGAACTGTTCCCGCAAGGCTTGAGCGGATAAGGTTGGGAAACCTTTCTCCTTGACAAAGGACTCCAGCTGACGAAAGGCCCACTGACGAGAATAGGCTTTCCCTCCCCTTTCAAAGAGATAGGTCTGCCCCATCAAGAGTTCCAATTCTGGAATCAAGGTCGTGGGTATGGTGACAATCCTCTGTTGGGAAGCCTTGTTAATTCGCAGTACCTGAAAATCCAGATTGATATCTGCAACCTTAAGGGCTAAAATCTCACTTGGCAAGAGCCCTATTTCCAAGATAAGAAGCGCCAGCAAGCGTCCTTCTGGATAATTACTTTCCTGCCAAAAAGAGTCTAAATTTAGAATCTCTGGTTTTTCAGTCTTCTTTTCAGCTTTTTTGGCTAATTCCAGACGGTAAAAGCTGTCCACTTCTCCTTTTCGATAGAGAAAGTAGAGAAATTGGTTACAGGCCGAAAGTTTTCTCTTCTGGGCGCTGATTTTTAGATTGGCTAGCTGGCCTTGGTAAATCTTGAGACTAGTTTCAGAGATCCGCTCACCTACAATGTCTAAAAATTGCTCCAAATCATACTTATAGGACTGCTTTGAATTGGCAGACAAGCCCTGTTTTTCCTCTAAAAAGACTGAAATCCTATCTCTCATTTGCATCGAATCTCATATTCCTTACTAAAGTCATGCAAGAGGGCATTGACGGCCTTGAGGATAGATTTGCGCGTGATAATTCCTTGAAAAATCCCTTCGTCATCTACCACTGGCAAGAAGGGTTCATCTACCAGTTTATGGAGGACCTCTGTGATGTTATAGTCTGGAGCGACAACTGCCACATCTGTCTTGGTCATATTGACGATATCTATCGTTGCCATCTGCTCATCCGTCAAACCTTGCTCCATTTGATAAGCCAAAATGTCTCTCAGACCAATGGTTCCGACAAAGCGTTTGTCAAAGGTCACAACAGGGATACGGGTATAGGTAATTTGACTCAACACTAAAATCGCATGGTCAGCGTTATGGGTATCGATCAAGGCTGCTAGATTCTCAGCAGGGGTAAGAAATGTCTCTTCCTGCTCCAATAAAAATGCTTCAAATTCCTTGGCAATCATCGAGCGAACTCCTTGGACAAGCCTGGATAAACCTCATGATCACGTGTCAAAAAGTCCACTTTGAAATAGCTGTCATCAATCTCTACACGGGCATAGAGGCATTCTCTGATGGTTCCTCTTGGTTGGCTGATGGAGCCTGGATTTAAAAAGAGTGTTTTGCCTTCCATCCAAGCATTTGGCACATGCAAGTGACCATAGAGACAGATATCGGCATCTTCTTCCTGAGCCCAGTAGTCCAACTTTTGAAAGTTGAAATTGATGTCAAACAAGTGTCCATGGGTCTGGATGATCTTGGTGGGACCAAGTTGAGTTACCAAACGTTCTGGGTAGCCAGCATAAAAGTCCATGTTTCCTTTAACGACATGGATGCCTTCCCAGAGCGGAGAGTCTGGACGGAGTTCTGAGTCACCATCGTGAAAAATGGCATCAACTTTCCCAAGATAGCGGTCACGAATTTCTTCCACAATCAAGCTATCTCCATGAGAGTCACTCATTACAATGATGGTTTGCTTTGCCATGATGGAAATACCTCCAAAAGTTTCTTAACGGCTAAGGCACGGTGGGATTGGCTATTTTTTTCTTCAAGGGTTAATTCAGCCGCTGACTTGCCTGTCTCTCCCACAAGGAATAGGGGATCATAACCAAAGCCATTCTCCCCCTTTGGTTCAAAATTGATATAACCTGGCCAGTCAGCTTCAACCACCAAGCTTTCCTTGTTTGGACTAGCTACGACTAGGGTTGTATGGAATTGAGCCGAGCGGTCCTTGAGGTCAAAGACCATGGCCAATTCGTGCAAGAGTTTGGCATTGTTTTCACGGTCGGTTGCTCCTACACCTGCAAAACGAGCTGACCAGACACCTGGCAAGCCACCAAGGACATCGACTTTGAGACCTGAGTCATCTGCTAGCACCATCTTTCCTGTTAATTGGGAAATAGTTCCTGCCTTCAGGCGAGCATTTTCTTCAAAGGTCATACCTGTTTCAGCTACTTCAGGCAGATCTGGATAGTCATTGAGATTTTCCACATCGTAGCCTAACTTGTCAAAGATAGCTCGGAATTCCTTGGTCTTGCCTTCGTTACGAGTCGCAATGAGCAGAGTTTCTCTGACCTTGTTAGTCTCAAAGAAGTCTTCTACATCGACTCCTTCTTTAGGCAATTCGACATGCAAAAGCTTTCCATTTTCAACCAAGAGCAGAGCTCCCTGACGTTGGATGACTTCTAGATTGCGGCCTGCTTCGGCATTTAAAATCTCAACGATAAAGGAGAGCAGACGGAAGTTAGAAGACCAGCGCATCACCGTGATCGTAATTGGAAAGCCATTTTCCTCATCACGAAAAATCCGCGCTAAATCCATAAAATCAAGCTCGAGAGGATCTTTGATAAGGCTATAGATGCCTCCATAGACATCCCAGACACCGACATACCAGTCCTGGTCATCCTTGTATTCATAAATTTTGTTTGTCATAAAGTTACATGCTCCACATGAATCTCTTTTTCCAGCCATTCTGCTCCAATCTGGGCAAAACTTTGGCTATTGGCTGTTGTGTAAAAACGATGTTGAAGAGGTCCCGCATCTCGGCTACGATTGATTTCAAAATAGTTCAGCAAAACCGAGATATCCCGTACACACTCTGCCCCACTATCGATGAGCTGAACCTTCGGTCCCATGACATTTTGGATGATGGGGCGAAGGAGTGGGTAATGGGTACAACCCAAAATCAGGCTATCCACCTTTCCAACCAAGGGACGCAGAGTTTCATAGACCACTTTCTTGGTGACACTGGTTGACAGGGCACCAGACTCCACCAAGGGGGCAAACTTGGGACAGGCCAAACTCTCCACCTGTAAGTCCGGATCCAGATCATGGATTTTTTGACGATAGATGTCTGATTGGACCGTCATGGGTGTTCCAATGACCCCGATTTTCCCACCTTGACTGGACTTGATAGCTGCCGAAGCTCCTGGCAAAATCACACCTAAGACAGGAATGTCTAGTTGGGCCTTGATTTCTTCCCAGACGACCGCAGTCGCAGTATTGCAAGCAATGACAATCATCTTGACATCCTTGGTCAAGAGAAAGTTGACCAACTGCCAAGTATATTCACGGATTTGCTCAGCAGGACGGGGACCATAGGGCGCCCGTGCCGAATCTCCAATATAGACGATTTCTTCATGGGGAAGCTGGCGCATGAGCTCACGCACAACAGTCAAGCCCCCGACACCCGAATCCAAAAAACCAATTGGTCGATTATCCATACAGTCTTCTTTCTAGTCTTTTTTCTGATTGATAGTTCATCATGATTACTCGTCCTAAATGAAGGGATAGACAGCTTGATAGAATGGCAACTGCCTCTCTCTTAATCATAATCAAATATCAATAGAATGCAAGGAAAAAGTCTTATCCTTGAGAACTATTGAACATAGTGAGAAGTCTGGAACTTTCATCCCAGACTTTTCCTATTTATTTCTTTTTATTGTTAGCAAGGGCTGCTTTTTGTTGGCGGATGATTTGGTGGTAAACTTGTTGTACCTTGGCTTCGCTTGGTTTTTGACCATTTGCACTCAAGAGAGCACGAACCGCCTCAGCGTTCAAACGTGGGTTGTCTGCAAATTCTTTTTCGATTTGCTTACGAACCAAGTACATCCCTCCAAGAGCTCCTCCTAGAAAAGCTAGCACAATCAAGATAATTGCTAAAAGTAAATCCATTCTTTTTCTCCTGTTTCTTTTTGAGTCTTCTATATTATACCATAAAGTGACTTTCCTGACTAGTTTGTTTTACGCTTTCACGAAGGGCAGTAGGTGATAAAAAAGGAGCCCTGCATTTCAATGAAAGAGAGCTCCTTGCTGTATTTATTTTACATAAATAGCTAGTGTTTGATAAGGTTTCAGAAGAATTTTTTCTGATACTTCTACATCTTCATAGTTTGAAATCAGAATCTGTCCATTTTGGTAGGCTACTGGTAGCTCAATTTCTACTTCTTTAGCATAAAAGTTATTGAGGACCAGTAACTTTTCATCCTCATACTGACGTTCAAAAGCATAGACTTGCTTGCTGTCTTCAAAGGCTGGTTTGTAGCTTCCTTCTGAAATGATCGGCATTTCCTTACGAAGTCGAATCAAGTCTTGGTAGAAGGTGAAAATTGGGCCTTGGATTTCATTTTCTACATTAATGTGAGGGTAGGATTTTCCTGCCTTCAGCCATGGAGTCCCTTTTGAGAAACCAGCATTTTCTGAAGCATCCCACTGCATGGGAATACGTGAATTATCACGTGACTTGGCCTGAATAATCTGGAAAGCTTCTTGCTCACTTTTCCCTTCTTTTAAGAGTATCTGATAAGCATTGATGGACTCGACATCCACATAGTCAGCCATAGAATCATAGTCTGGGTCAATCATTCCGATTTCCTCACCCATGTAGATATAAGGTGTCCCGCGTGACAGGTGTATGCTGGCCGCTAACATTGTTGCCCCTTCCTTGCGGAAATGTTGAATATCAACAAAACGATTTAATGCTCGTGGTTGGTCGTGATTGTTCCAAAAGAGGGCGCTCCAGCCGTTTTTGTCACTCATTTCCTTGCCCCAGCTATGATAAAGACTTTTCAACTCTTCGAAATCAAAGGGCGCCAAAGTCCACTTCTGCCCATCCTTGTAGTCCACCTTGAGATGATGGAAATTAAAGGTCATGGATAATTCTTGACGGTCAGGAGAAGAATAGAGGACACAGTTTTCCATGGTTGTAGAGGACATTTCCCCAACTGTCATAAAACTATCATCGGATCCAAAAGTGGCTTGGTTCATCATGCGCAAATAGTCATGAACGATGGGCTTATCTGTGTAAGCTGGCTTTCCTTCATTTTCAGGACAATCCACTAAGACCTCATCCTTGCCAATCAAATTGATCACATCAAATCGGAAACCTTTGACTCCCTTGTCGCGCCAGAAATTAACAACTGTAAAAAGCTCCTTGCGGACATTGGGATTGCGCCAATTAAGGTCAGCCTGGGTTTCATCAAAGAGGTGGAGGTAATATTTCCCAGTATCCCCGAAAGGCGCCCAGGCAGAGCCGCCAAACTTAGACTGCCAGTCTGTCGGTTGGTCTTGGATGAAGAAAAAGTCTTGGTAGTACTGGTCGCCAGCTAGGGCTTTCTGAAACCATTCGTGTTCTGTCGAACAATGATTGAGCACCATGTCCAGCATAAAATCAATCTTATGCTCCTTACCAACACGCACCATTTCCTCAAAATCAGCCATATCACCAAAAAGAGGATCCACTGCCATATAATCTGAAATATCGTAACCATTATCCCGTTGAGGGCTTGGGTAGAACGGATTGAGCCAGACCATATCCACGCCCAGTTTAGCTAGATAGGGGATTTTTTCAATAATTCCACGGAAATCCCCAATACCATTTCCAGTGGTATCTTTGTATGATTTTGGATAGATTTGATAGACTACTTTTCCTTTATCAAGTGTCATCTATTTCTCCTTTTCTGATAAAAGGGAGGAACTGATGTTCCTTCCCTGTTTGCGCTATTTTAATTAGATTCGTGTAGCTACCATGAGAGCTTCTCCAGCTTGGATAGTTGTTGGATAAGTTCCAGTGATAGTCGCTGTATAAGCATCTTGGTTAGTGATAATAACTGGAGTTTCTGTTACGAGACCCGCAGCTTTAATGACATCCATATCAAAACGAATCAATTTCTGACCTACTGTGACGTGGTCTCCTTGGGCTACGAGACTTTCAAAACCTTTACCATCAAGACCAACTGTATCCATACCGATATGAATGAGCAATTCCACCCCCTCATCAGAGACAATACCGATGGCATGCTTGGTAGGGAAAAGAACTGTCACTGTCCCATTGACTGGAGAAGTCAACTCACCTTGGCTTGGTTCAATGACTAGACCTTGTCCCATGACACCTGATGCAAAAACTGGATCTGTTGCTTGACTCAATTCTTTTACTTGACCAGCAAGCGGGCTGACAATTTCTATTGGGGCAAGGGTTACTGGTTCATGACTGACAAATTCTGCCTCTTCTTGGGCAACGAATTCTGCCTGTAAGGTTGTATCGTCCTCTGTCTTTGTAAATAGACCGACTTTGCGGAAGAAGAAAGTCAAGAGCATTGGTACAACAATAGCAACTAGCATGGTTCCTGCAAACGGCAGCATGTATTGAGGTTGAATAGAGAGGATACCTGGCAAACCACCGATACCGATAGAAGCCGCCGTTACATTGAAAGTAACGGACAACATGCCGGCAAGGGCTGAACCGATCATCCCAGCTACAAATGGATAGATGTATTTGACATTGACCCCAAAGAGGGCTGGTTCTGTAACACCGAGATAGGCTGAAATGGTTGCAGGAAGTGACACCTGAGCCTCACGCTCATCATGGCGATGCATGAAATAATAGGCAAATACGGCTGAACCTTGGGCAATATTTGAAAGAGCAATCATTGGCCATAGGGCAGTTCCGCCGGCATCCGCAATCAATTGTGTGTCGATGGCATTGGTCATATGGTGCAAACCAGTGATGACAAATGGAGCGTAGAGGGCACCAAAAATCGCACCGAAGAGCCATTTAACGGGACCAGTCAAACCTGCCAATACAACTGCTGAAAGTCCTTGACCAATTGTCCAACCGATTGGCCCCAAGACAGTGTGAGCCAAAATCAAAGCTGGAATCAATGACAAGAAAGGCACAAAAATCATGGAAATGACTTCTGGGATATGCTTGCGCCAGAAAATTTCAAGATAAGACAGACTCAAACCTGCCAGTAATGCTGGAATAACTTGGGCTTGATAACCGATACGATTAACAGTAAAGTAGCCAAAATTCCAAACCCAGTTTGCCGCAATTTCTGATGCAGGTGTTGAAGCTACTGCATAGGCATTGAGCAACTGAGGTGAAACCAAACAGATCCCGAGAACAATCCCCAAGATTTGGCTGGTTCCCATCTTACGAGAAACAGACCAGGTAATCCCTACTGGCAAGAACTGGAAGATCGCTTCACCAGGCAGCCAGAGGAAGTGATTGACTCCTGCCCAAAACTGAGAGGATTCTGTGATAGTCTTGCCATCCAACATCGACCAATGCACACCTTCCAAGACATTACGGAAACCGAGGATTAGTCCTCCGACAATCAAGGCTGGAATAATCGGTGTAAAGATTTCTGCTAGAGTGGTCATGACACGTTGGACCAGGTTTTGATTACTCTTAGCTGCGGACTTGGCTGCTTCTTTGGAGACACCCTCAATGCCTGAAACAGCTGTAAAATCATTATAAAAAATCGGCACGTCATTCCCGATAATCACCTGAAATTGACCCGCGTTGGTAAAGGTCCCTTTGACGGCTGGAATCGACTCGATAGCCTTAACATTGGCCTTCTTTTCGTCACCGAGAACAAAGCGCATCCGCGTTGCACAGTGGGTTACGGCAGTGACATTCTCCTTACCTCCGATCGCTTGAAGCAGATCTTTGGCTTCTTGTTCAAATTTTCCCATTTGATTCTCCTTATACTTGTCAAAGCAAGTTTTATTTGATAAGACTATTGTAAACGATACCAAACTTGTATGCAACTTGTTCGTTGTAAAAAGAGGATATTTTTGTACATTTTCTAGCACTTGTATGGTAAAATAGATACAAGTTTGTATAGAATAAAATTCAAAACCTATTTAAGGAAGCAAGATGAAGAAATACCAACAATTATTTAAGCAAATCCAAAAAACCATTCAAAACGAGACTTACGCTGTCGGAGATTTCCTCCCCAGCGAGTACGAACTCATGAATCAGTATCAGGTGAGCCGTGACACCGTTCGAAAAGCTCTGTCCCTCCTCCAAGAAGAAGGATTAATCAAAAAGATAAGGGGGCAAGGTTCTCAAGTCGTCAAAGAAGAAACGGTCAATTTCCCTGTCTCTAACCTAACTAGCTACCAAGAACTGGTTCAAGAACTTGGACTTCGCTCTAAAACCAATGTGGTCAGTCTGGATAAGATCATTATCGATAAAAAATCCTCACTGATAACCGGCTTTCCAGAGTTTCGGATGGTGTGGAAGGTAGTCCGCCAGCGTGTGGTGGATGACCTGGTATCGGTTCTGGATACGGACTATCTGGATATGGAACTAATCCCAAATCTCACTCGGCAAATTGCTGAGCAGTCTATCTACTCGTATATAGAGGACGACCTCAAACTCCATATTGATTATGCTCAGAAAGAAATTACTATTGACCACACGGGTGACCGAGACAAGATTCTCATGGACATTGGCAAAGACCCTTATGTTGTTTCAATCAAGTCAAAAGTCTATCTCCAAGACGGGCGCCAGTTTCAGTTCACCGAAAGTCGCCATAAATTAGAAAAATTTCACTTTGTTGACTTTGCCAAAAGACATCCGAAATAAACACCTACAGTTGGGAATACTCTCAACTGTTTTTTAGTAGTAAATAAAGGAGTTGAGAGTTGGAAAAGAGTGACTGCTTGCTACTTATTCTACTATTTTAAGAAAAAGCAATCTCAAATATGTCTCTTGCTAAAAAGCTATTGACAAATGCTAGGCGACCATTAGAATGGGAGGGGAGGAGATAAATAGAAACAAAACAAAATAAACGAAACTGCTTCATAAAATGTAAGCGGTTTTAAATGCACAAAGGAGGGTTTTATGAAAAAACACTTTTGGGAGAAATCCTGTCGCTATAGCATCCGCAAGCTGACGGTTGGGACTGCTTCTGTTTTACTGGGAGCTATTTTTCTAGTCAACCACACTGTAGCCGCAGACAGTGTTGAGGTCAAGCAAACTGAACCAACCTCTGTCGAAACTATCACTAAGCCTGATAGTGAACCCAAAGCAGCTGAAGCTACTGAAACTACAAAACCATCTCTAGCAGAAAGTCCAGTAGTTTCCGAAAGCAAGCCAGCTGAGGAGACTCCGAAGACAAATAGTCAAGCTAGTGAAGAAGCCATTGTAGAAGCTAAAGAAAATAAGGAACCTGAAAAAGCAGATCAGCCTGTGACAAAACAAGAAAACTATCAACTCAACTACAATCAGCCAACAGCTCCCTCCTATGATGGATGGGAAAAGCAAGCCCTCCCTGTCGGAAATGGAGAGATGGGAGCCAAGGTTTTCGGTCTCATCGGGGAAGAGAGAATCCAGTACAACGAAAAGACCCTCTGGTCAGGAGAACCACAGCCCGATAGCACCGACTATAACGGAGGAAACTACAAGGAACGCTACAAGGTCTTAGCAGAGATACGCAAAGCCCTCGAAGCTGGTGACCGCCAAAAAGCTAAACAGTTAGCTGAACAAAATCTAGTCGGACCAAACAATGCCCAGTATGGACGTTACCTAGCCTTTGGAGATATCTTCATGGTCTTTAATAACCATAAGAAAGGACTAGATACTGTAACTGATTATCATCGTGGTTTGGATATCACAGAAGCCACTACGACCACTTCTTACACCCAAGATGGGACAACCTTCAAACGCGAAACCTTCTCCAGCTATCCTGATGATGTCACTGTGACCCACTTGACCAAAAAAGGAAACAAGACACTTGACTTTACCCTTTGGAACAGTTTGACAGAAGACTTGCTTGCTAATGGAAATTACTCTTGGGAATATTCCAACTATAAGAATGGTCATGTCACTACAGATGCAAACGGAATCCTTCTAAAGGGAACTGTCAAAGATAACGGTCTCAAATTTGCATCCTATCTAGGAATTAAAACGGATGGAAAGGTGACTGTTCAGAACGAAACTCTGACCGTTACAGGCGCAAGTTATGCGACCCTCTATCTCAGTGCCAAGACTAACTTTGCTCAAAATCCAAAAACAAACTATCGAAAAGACATTGACCTCGAAAAAACGGTTAAAGGGATTGTAGAAGCAGCTAAGGCCAAAGACTACGAAATACTTAAGCAAGACCATATCAAGGATTATCAAAGTCTCTTTAATCGCGTCAAACTAAATCTAGGTGGAAGCAAGACTGCTCAAACGACAAAAGAAGCCCTTCAAAGCTATAACCCTAGCAAAGGGCAAAAGCTAGAAGAACTCTTCTTCCAATACGGACGTTATCTACTCATCAGCTCGTCTCGTGATCGGACAGATGCCCTTCCTGCCAACCTACAAGGAGTCTGGAATGCTGTAGACAATCCACCTTGGAACGCTGATTACCACCTCAATGTCAACTTGCAAATGAACTATTGGCCTGCCTATATGAGCAATCTGGCTGAAACAGCCAAGCCAATGATCAATTACATTGACGACATGCGCTACTATGGTCGTATCGCTGCCAAAGAATATGCTGGCATCGAATCCAAAGACGGACAAGAAAATGGTTGGCTGGTCCACACCCAGGCGACACCATTTGGCTGGACTACTCCAGGCTGGAATTACTACTGGGGTTGGTCTCCGGCCGCTAACGCCTGGATGATGCAGAATGTCTATGACTACTATAAGTTCACCAAGGATGAGACTTATCTCAAAGAAAAGATTTATCCTATGTTGAAAGAAACTGCTAAGTTCTGGAACTCCTTCTTACACTACGACCATGCCAGTGACCGTTGGGTGTCTTCTCCATCCTACTCACCAGAACACGGGACCATCACCATCGGAAACACCTTTGACCAATCGCTAGTCTGGCAATTATTCCACGACTACATGGAAGTCGCCAACCATCTGAATGTCGACCAAGACTTAGTCACAGAGGTCAAGGCTAAATTTGACAAACTCAAACCGCTTCATATCAACAAAGAGGGCCGTATCAAAGAATGGTATGAGGAGGACAGTCCACAATTCACCAACGAAGGCATTGAAAACAACCACCGCCACGTTTCCCATCTAGTTGGTCTCTTCCCAGGTACGCTCTTTAGCAAGGACCAGGCTGAATATCTAGAGGCTGCGCGTGCTACCCTCAACCACCGTGGAGATGGTGGTACTGGTTGGTCTAAGGCCAATAAAATCAATCTCTGGGCTCGTTTGCTGGACGGTAACCGCGCCCATCGCTTACTCGCTGAACAGCTTAAGTATTCAACCCTAGAAAACCTTTGGGATACGCACGCGCCTTTCCAAATCGACGGCAACTTTGGAGCAACCAGTGGGATGGCAGAAATGCTCCTCCAATCTCATACTGGCTATATTGCGCCATTGCCAGCCCTTCCTGACGCTTGGAAGGACGGTCAGGTTTCTGGCTTGGTTGCCCGTGGAAACTTTGAAGTCAGCATGAAGTGGAAAGATAAAAACCTGCAAAGCTTGTCCTTCCTTTCAAATGTCGGTGGAGACCTAATTGTAGACTATCCAAATATCGAAGCCAGCCAAATCAAGGTCAATGGCAAACCAGTCAAGGCAACGATCCTTAAAGATAATCGTATCCAGCTTGCAACACAAAAAGGTGACGTCATTACCTTTGAACACTTCCCTGGTCGTGTAACCAGTCTGACAGCCGTTCGACAAAATGGAGTCACTGCCGAACTCACCTTTAACCAAGTAGAAGGCGCTACCCACTATGTCATCCAAAGACAAGTGAAAGACGAAACTGGCCAAACCTCTGCGACCAGAGAATTTGTAACCAATCAAACCCACTTTATTGACCGATCACTCAATCCTCAACATGCCTACACCTATACTGTCAAGGCTATGCTGGGCGAACTTGCCACACAAGTGTCTGAACATGCTACTGTCGAAACCTATAGCGAGTTGATGGACGACCGAGATAGTCGCATCCAGTACGGAGCTGCCTTTGGAAACTGGGCAGACTCAGAATTGTTTGGAGGAACAGAGAAATTTGCTGACCTTTCAAAAGGAGACTACACAGACGAAGACCTCACTGCCACCATTCCTTTTAATGGTGTTGGTATCGAAATCCATGGACTAAAATCGTCTGAACTAGGTCTTGCTACTGCTAAAATTGATGGCAAAGAGATCGGCGAACTTGATTTCCACACTGCTGGGGCAACTGAAAAAGGCAGCCTCATCGGCCGCTTCACAGGATTGTCAGACGGGCCTCATACATTGACTCTTAGCGTTAAACGTGAGCACAAAGGACGTGGTAGTGAGCGCTCGAAAATTTCATTAGACTACTTCAAGATCCTAGCAGGAGCAGGCAATACGATTGAAAAAATGGATGATCGTGATTCGCGTATCCAGTATGGTCCCCAGTTTAAGGACTGGTCTGACCCTGAACTCTACGGAGGCACGGAAAAGTACGCTGATATTAACAACAGCGACTCTAGTGCAGCTTCAGAAGCTCAGGCAACTATTTCCTTTACAGGGACAGGTATTCGTATCTATGGTTTGAAGAGCCTTGCCCTTGGACGAGCACGTGTTACACTAGATGGCAAAGAAATGCCAAATCTAGACTTCTACACTTCAGGCGCAACTGAAAAGAGAGCCTTTATTGGCGAATTTACAAATCTTACTGACGGTCCGCACACCCTGACATTACAAGTTGACCCAGATTCGCCAGAAGGTCGCAAGAAAATCTCTCTAGACTCCTTTGATATCATCAAAGCCCCTGCTGTTGGTATAGATAGCCCGAGCATCGCGCCTCTTAAGGAAAATGACAAAACCATTTCCTTAAGCCTACCATCCAGAGATTGGGAAGCCATCGCAGTGACCTTCCCAGGTGTCAAAGATCCTCTAGTCTTACGCAAGGTGGATGAAACGCATCTGGTTACAAGTGGAGATCAGACTATCCTATCAATCCAAGACAATCAAGTTCAAATCCCAATTCCTGACGAAACCAATCGCAAAGCTGGAAATGCCATTGAAGCTTATACCATTCAAGGAAATACCACAAGTAGCCCTATCGTAGCCGTCTTTACTAAAAAAGATGAAAAGAAAGTTGACGAGAAGCAGCCAACTACAAACAAGGGGGATGAACCAGCTCCTACTGTCGAGAAACCTGAGTACACTGAGCCTATCGGGACTGCAGGGCAAGAAGTGCCACCTACTGTAGAAATTCCTGAGTACACTGAACCTATCGGAACAGCAGGTCAAGAGGAAGCTCCTACTGTTGAAAAACCTGAATACACTAAACCTATTGGGACTAGCGGGGATCAGACCGCTCCAACCCTTAGCCTTCCTGACTATCCAGTTCAAGTCTTGAAAGATAAGGAGACTGGAGTAGAAATCATCGGTGGAGCCAGCGACTTAGAAGGAATTTCTCACGTTTCTGGCCGACGTGTCCTAGCTCAAGAACTCTTTGGCAAGACCTATGATGCTTACGATCTACAGCTTAAAAATCCAACCAATAATAGCTTGCAGCCAAAAGGCTCTGTCTTGGTTCGCTTGCCTATTTCAACTAACGTAGAAAAGGTCTACTATATTACTCCGACCAAGGAGTTGCAAGCCCTTGATTTCACCGTTCGAGACGGAAAGGTAGAATTCATCACTAATCATTTCAGTACCTATGCTGTCGTCTATCAAGTTGCTGGAACAACCCCTAGTACAGATGAAAAACCAAGTGCTTCAGATACAGAAACCTTAGCACACGAGGCTGAACAACTTTCAGCTAGTCCGAGCCTTGCTAAAACTGGAAATCATTCTCCTAAAGAAGAACTTCCAGCAACAGGAGAAGCGTCCAACCCACTCCTATTCTTAGCAGGCCTCAGCCTAGCCCTCACAGCCACTTTTATGTTAAAAGGAAGAAAGGATAACTCCAACTAACCTTTAAGCACACAAAAACAGGATGAAGATCACCTTCATCCTGTTTTATTTTGTCATCAAAAGTTATGTTTACAGCAGGTATAAAAAGGCTAGGGTCAAGAGACTTGCTAGAAGTCCAACTCCCCAAAAGAAGAAGTCAACCTTCCACTCGCTCCAAGGATTGCCCTTGCCTGAGAATCCTCCAAGCTCAAAATGGTGATGGACAGGCGTCATACGGAAAATACGCTTTCCACCACTAAGTTTAAAGTAGGTGACTTGCATCATGACAGAGCTTGTCTCAAAGACATAGATAATCCCAATCAGCAAGAGGGTCCATTCTTGGTGGAGGGCCATAGAGATTGCTGCCAACATCCCCCCTAAAGCCAAACTCCCAACGTCCCCCATGAAGACCTTGGCAGGCTTGTGGTTAAAGACGAAGAAACCTAGCAAACCACCAATCATGGCAAGAATCACAAGAAGGATATCCAGTTGATTTTGCATATAAGCAATCACACCGTAGGCCGATAAGCTAATCACCACTGAAATACTTGCTAAGCCGTCAATCCCGTCCGTCAGATTCACCGCATTTGAAAAGCCAACTAGCCAGAAAAGGGCAAAGAAAATATAGAAAATTCCCAGATGAACTTGGTAGCCAAAGACTGAAAGCATATCGCCACCACGCTCATAAAAGAGGTAGAAAATCACTCCTCCAAGCAGCTGGAGAGCAAGTTTTTGCTTGGGATTTAAGCCTTCGTTAATCTTACGAAAGACCTTGAGGAAATCATCCAAAAAACCTACCAAACCATACAAAACCAAGATAAACAAAATCATGCCTACATTGTTGGTCAATTGTTGGGTAAAGAGAGCGGCAAGGAAGGTCACAACAACCGCAACGATCAGGAAGACAAGACCTCCCATGGTTGGAGTCCCAGCTTTAGCTTGGTGTTGCTTGACGTCCTCGTGCATCTGCTGTCCCGTAATCTGTGCTTTTCGATAAAATCGGATAAAGGCTGGAATACCAATAAAGGTCAATAGAAAGGCTAGAACTCCAGCACTAATGGAACTAATCATCTTAATCTCCTAAAGTTATTTTCATTTTTTTAATGTCTTTGAGGGCTGTATTGGCACGGACACTTTGTTTCTTGACCGTTTTGCCACTACCTTCCCACTCGACTTCTATATTCAGCCATTTGGCAAATGTTTGCACATTTTCATCTGTCCAGCCGTACATATCAGGCATTTCTTCGACCTTATCTGACAGGATCAAGATCTGCTGATTGGCTTCCAAATTATCTCCTTCAGAAACCGAGAGTTCCTTGATCTTGGTTCCTGTTCCGATAACGATTGGTTGGACAAGGTTGCGACGCAATTCCTCTGCTAGGTCTCCCGGAGTAAAGTCCTTGGTAGCTGGCATGGCATAGCTTGTCGTCTTGCTGACCTGATCTAAGCTCTTGGCAGTTGACTGAAGATTGAGAGATTCTTTCATAGCTGAAGCCCGCTCCAAGATTGGGGTGGCAAATTCTCCCAACTGGATACCTGAATAATGCTCAGGCTGTTGAACCGTTACATACAAGATAAAATCAGGATTTTCAGCAGGATTCATAGTCACAACTGAGAAAATATAATTGGTAGAACCAACCAAGTATCCTCCATTTTTCTCATCAGCGATTTGAGCCGTACCGGATTTAACTGCTACATTTTGTCCAGGAACTGTTATAATTGGCTTTCCTGTGTAGTGATTATACATAGTTCCATATAGAGGGTCCGTCCCAACTAAGATCATGTGATTTCGAGTTGTGCTTGCTGCCTCTTTGGAAACAGGATTTCCTACTATTTCTTTTTGTGACTTACGTACAGACTGATTGTTAGTATCATAAATAGCACTTATAAATTTTGGCTCCAGCATAACTCCATCATTAGCAATAGCTGTAAAGGCACGAAGCATTTGTGTTTGTGTCACTGAAATTCCTTGCCCAAATGAGCTTTGAGCAATACTAACAATATTATCAGCTGGAAGTTGACCAGCGTATTCATCTGTCAAGCCAAAGCGAGTTGGAACCCCAAATTTAAAGCGTTTTAGATAATCCAACCAAGTAGCATCTCCCATTTTTTGTTCAAGTAGACTCATTCCAACATTACTGGAGTGAGCGAAACCTTGTAAGAAAGTCATCATCCCACCAGTAGTCAAACCATCATTAACATCCCAATCTCGAGTCGTCGCATCCGCTATTTTGAATTCACTGCTATTGAAGTATTCTCCACTTGGGAAGGTATTATTATCAATAGAAGAAGCTAACGTCATAACCTTCATGGCTGATCCTGGTTCATAGTTACTTTGATAAAGAATATCACGCCAAACAAAGTCCTTAGTAATTCCTTCTTTAGTATCTGCATTAAAGGTCGGTCGTTGAGTGGTAGCAAGGATTTCACCGGTCTTTGCACTGACCAAGGTCGCGGTCATATACTTACCTTTTAGTTTTTCTTGGAAGGCATCCATTTGACTTTCCATAAAGGACTGCAAAGGACTAGATAGGGTCGTATAGACGTCTTTCCCGTTTACGGTCTGTTGGGTGACTTGTTCTGTACCAGGAACAATATTACCTAGACGGTCTTTTTCGTATGTAATAATACCATCTGTCCCTGCCAATAAACTATTTAAGGAACTCTCGATACCAGATGTCCCAATTAGACTTTTCGTGCCATCTTCATTTTCATGTAACTGTGCTAAACCAATAAAGGATGATGCAAATTTCCCATTTGGATAACTTCTATTTGGACTAGTCGTAAAATTAATACCCTCAACCTTAGCAGTTTCCAAGTCCTTTTTAATGGCCATCATGTTGGCGTAAGTGATTCCATTACCTTTAACACCAAAGGAAACTTGCTTGAGATTTGGTTTAGAAAGTTGTTCCTTGACATAAGACTCCTCCATATCTAGGTATTTATGGAAAATTTCAGCTACCTTATTAAATTGAGAATCCTCTACATAGAGAATTTTGCCTGTTGCTGACTTGTAGGTCTTGTCAATAACGGCATAGATATTATAAGAAGTCGCATCCTCTGCAATAGGCGTTCCATTACGATCGTAGATGGTGCCCCGTTTTGCAGGAATCGTCTTGGTTGTTTGATGGACCTTGTTGGCTTCTTGAACCAAGTCCTTACCAAATTTTTTACCCGTTCCGATAATGACCGCAAAGTTGACCAAAAAGACCGCGAAGAGTATGACAGCCAATAAACTCAGGCTTTTCCCTACTCTTCGACGATTTTCTTCTGTAGATTTACGGTTACGAACGGCATAACGGATGATTTTTTCTTTCCACTGTTTCATTTCTTACTCCGCTGCTCGGATATTTTCGTTATTCAGCTGCAAATCCTTGGAGTTTGCAATCTCTTTCAAACGTTCTGAACGAATCAATTCATTGACCTCTTGCTTGGCATCGTCTAGCTCGGTTTTCTTTTCTTCGATTTGAGCATTGACCTTAGTCAATTCATTCTGAACTTGTAATAGCTTGGTCTGCATAAACACAACGCTAATTGCCAGGATAATCATTGTTGCAGCAATCGAAACATAGAAAGCCTTTTCCACACGTGAAAAACCTTTAAACTTCGTTTGCAATAACTGGCTTGTTTTTTCGATTCTTTCTGCCATGTTTTTCCTCTTACTTGTGAATTTTTCTAGCCACGCGCAACTTGGCTGAATGCGAACGATTGTTGGCTTCTAGCTCTTCAGCACTTGGCAAGATTGGCTTGCGGGATACCAATTCCATCTTGGGCTTAAGGTCATCTGGAATGAAGGGCAAGCCTTTGGGAACTTCCACTGTTGAAGCTTCCTTGAATAATTGCTTGGTCAAGCGGTCTTCCAGCGAATGGAAGGTAATGACCGAGATTCTCCCATCTAGAGCCAGCATATCCATGGCCTGCTGGATGGATTCATCTGCAGCGCCCAGCTCATCATTGACTTCGATTCGGATAGCCTGAAAAATCTGCTTGGCAGGGTGCCCCTTTTTCTTGAGCTCCTTGGCAGGCTTGGCCGACTTGATAATCTCTGCCAACTCCGTCGTTGTCTCAATTGGTTTCACCTCACGCGCTTGCTCAATCTTACGAGCTATCTGTTTAGAAAACTTATCCTCACCATACTTGAAAAAGATCCGAACCAAGTCATGATAGTCATAATGATTGACCACCTCATAGGCCGTCAGACGAGCTTCCTGATTCATCCGCATATCCAGTGGCGCATCCTTTTTATAAGAAAAGCCACGCTCACGCTGATCCAGCTGAGGACTGGACACCCCTAAGTCATAACAAATTCCATCAATTTCCTGGACACCAGCCTCCTGCAATCGTGTCTGCAAATGACGGAAGTTATCCTTGATAAAGGTTACCATCCCCTTTTCGATATAGGGTGCCAACCGTTTGTGCGCATTGTCAATGGCATTCTGGTCCTGGTCAAAAGCATAGAGATGCCCTTTTTCGCTCAATTTACTTAATAAATATTCGCTATGGCCTGCTCCACCCAAAGTCGCATCAACGTAGATACCGTCAGGTTTTACGTCAAGCATATCAATCGTTTCATGAAGCAAGACCGTTACATGATGAAATTCTTTTGTCATATCCTATCTATTTTACCACAAATCTGACCAGCTTGCACTTGTCAGACAAGGCTAAGTTTCTTCGAAAAAAATTCTCAAAAATATGTCATATATACTTGACACCTCATCCCCAAAAGAATATAATATAGTCAAATATATACGACATATCAGAAAGGAGACCCTATGAATCGTGTCAAAGAATTCCGCAAGGAACTGGGCATTTCCCAGCTCGAGCTCGCCAAAGATATCGGTGTCTCGAGACAGACCATCAACATGATTGAAAACGACAAGTACAATCCAACCCTGGAACTCTGTCTCAACCTCGCCCGCAGCCTCCAAACTGACCTAAATAGCCTCTTTTGGGAAGACGATTTTTAAAAAAGGAGCAAACAAATGAAAAAAGAAACTCTCACTGAAAAACTCATCAAACGCATATACGGTATTTCTGGTCCCCTTGACGAACACAAACGGCGCGAGGCCGATCGTATCGGGAATCAGGTCTTTATTGTCCTCTTTTATCTGATGACATTTGGCAATCTTATCCCGCTCGTTCTTGCCTATAAATACCCGCAAATTGTCGCTATCGGCTATCCTCTCGTGGTGTTTGGCATTTCGATGATGGTTGCCCTCTATGTGGTCTCTCAAACCAAGAAAAAGGGCATCACAGCTATTGATCCCGAAATGCTGAGTCAAAAAGAAAGTAAAAAGCTACATTTTCCGGGTCTAAAAGCCGGTCTGATCTACGGCATAGCGATATTTTTTATAATGCCACTCATCGATACCCTAACCAGTGAAAATCCAAATTTCATCAGTTCTCTTCTGAATTCAAAACATATTTTAAAAACTATACTGGGAGCGTTCTTTTTTGGACTGATGATGCAAATTATCGTCTCTCTTCGCATTCAAAAGGCCAAGAAAGACCAAGAAGACGACTAGGAGGTACCTTATGAAATCACTAGCTAGACTACTGATCAGTCATGTTTTTATCAGTATCTTTGTTACCTTTTTCCTACTTTCTGGACATATTGAGCATCCTTTCTTGATTATCTTTCTTTTATTCCTTCCTGTATTGAACAAGGGACAGAGATTCCAGAAAATCCAATCAAAAAAAATACGTCTTCTAAACGCATCTCTCTGTTTTATCCTCGTATCCTTTCCACAACTTTTAACAAATCCTATGGATTGGAGATACCTGGTATTTCTAATAATCTGTATCATTTTTAATTTGGTTTACTTCTATACTCTCTATCAACTCTTTAAAGAAGTCAATCAAAAATCGCTCATTTAGGAGATTACTCCCATGAAAAAAGAAGATCTCACCACTCGCTTACTTAAACTATTCTTTCACATACAAGGGCCTTTTGATGAATGCCGTCAAGAGATGATTTACAAGGCTTGTGCCCGTGCCTTGATCCAAATCGTATACTCCTCCCTCCTACTCTTCTTGTTCTATCTCCTATTTGGACGCTTCATAGAGTTGGTTCGAGATGCCATGCCCTACCTCTATTTTGGACTTATCTTCGTCCTCTCATCTAGGGCGAGACTAGCAGTTCGCGACTTACATTTAGACAAGGATGACCAGTCCGAAATCCATCACAAAAGCTACAGCAAAAGCCAAATCAACCTTCGTAGTTGGGGTGTATTCATCAGTATTCAGCTTGGTCTCTTCCTCTTACTAATCTTTCATAAACTCTTTGTTCAGCATCTCCCCCTCGACACCTTTTGGGACAATCTCTCCCAGTTCGATAAAATGCTCCCTTTACTAGTGTTGGGATTGGGTATTGGTGCCATCTTTGGAACCATGACCTATGCCTTTTTATCGGAACACGAGATGAAACACTCTGAATCAGGAATGCATAAGGAGAATATAGAAAAATGACCAGTATATATGATTTTTCCGTTTTGAATCAAAACAACCAAGCAACTCCCCTGGAGAGCTATCGTGGCAAGATTCTCTTGATTGTCAACACTGCTACTGGATGTGGTTTAACGCCCCAGTACCAGGGGCTTCAAGAACTCTATGAACGCTATCAAGATCAGGGCTTCGAAATATTAGATTTCCCTTGCAATCAGTTCATGGGACAAGCACCCGGCAGCGCAGAAGAAATCAATAGTTTCTGCAGCCTACACTATCAGACCACTTTCCCTCGCTTTGCTAAGATCAAGGTCAACGGCAAGGAGGCAGATTCTCTTTATGTTTGGCTAAAAGACCAGAAATCTGGCCCACTAGGAAAACGAATCGAATGGAATTTTGCTAAGTTTCTCATTGGTCGAGATGGGCAAGTCCTTGAGCGCTTCTCTTCCAAAACAGACCCCCAAACCATCCAAGAGTCTCTCCATAAAATACTCTAATTTCTTTTTAAAACGTATCCTTTCATTTAGTTTGATCCCTGAAGGGTGCGTTTTTTCTTTAAAAAGTAACTGATTTTCTTTAATTTATATTTATTTTTTTGCTTTTTGCTATTGCAATTCTTTCATTAATTTAGTATATTTGTTATATTAAAAGTTTTCAGTCATTTTAAGGGAGAAATGACCTTTTAAATTTTTTTATCTTAAAATGAAAGCGCTTTATAAACAGGAGGTAAGGTGGCTTACAAATTATCAGAGAGTTTTTTCATTAAATCAAGTTGTAACCAAGTCAGACTTGGGCTTGGGCAGTAGCTGACTGCCTTTCTAAAAACTAGGAGTATATTATGAATCGATACCTTTTTGAAAAAGGGCAAACATTTAGCATTCGGAAGTTGACTGTAGGTGTGGCATCTGTTATCGTCGGACTGGCATTTTTTGCTTCTGGAACCGTGCGTGCAGACGAAACGTCTCCTGCCACAACATCCAATTTAGATCAGCAAATGAAACAAGTAGCAGATATAGAAGAGACCAAGGTTGAACCAGTCAAAGAAGAAGGCCGTGTAGAAGCTGAAAAACAAGAAACACCTGCTGCAGATACCAACAGTGCTGACTTGCTCCCTGAAGACATTCAGGACCGTGCCTATCCAGACACACCTGTCAAAGAACTCGATACGACTACTATCGTTGACCAGAAAGCTAGTCCAAAAGTAGAAACTAAGAGCATTCTAAAGGACAAGGAAGAAGCTCCAAAAGAAGCTGAGAACGGAAACCGTGCCATCATTAACGGTGGACAAGACCTCAAACACATCAACTACGAGGGACAACCTGCTACTGCTGCTACTATGGTTTACAGCACTTACAATGCAGGAGAACAACGCTACCTCGTTTCAGGATCAGGTATCTTTGTAGCACCTAACCTGATCCTTACCGTTGCTCATAACTTCCTAGAAGCCAATAAAGAAACTAGCGAAGGTCACATTCGTGGTGGAAAATCTGCCCAGTTTTACTATAACGTTGGTTCAAACAGCGAAAAGAAAAACTCACTGCCATCTTCTGGAACTACGGTTCTATTTAGAGAAAAGGACATTCATTTCTGGAACAAGAAGGAGTTTGGAAAAGGCTATAAAAACGACCTTGCTCTTGTAGAAGCTCCTATTCCTCTTCCAATTGCTAGTCCAAACAAAGCAGCAACCTTTGCGCCTTTAGCGGATCACAAAACGCATCAACCAGGAGAAGCCATTAGTACGATTGGCTACCCAACAGACTCGAGCTCAAAAGAGCTGAAACAGCCTATCCTAGCTGGCCAACTTTACAAGGCAGATGGGACTATCCGATCTGTTGAGTCCTATGATGATAAGGGAACGACCGGTATCACTTACCAAACCACTTCTGTATCTGGTTTGTCTGGTGGTGGGATTGTAGATAGCCAAGGAAAAGTTCTCGGTGTTCACCAACACGGAACCGTTGACAATGGTGTTCCTGAAAAGGATCGCTTTGGTGGCGGACTCGTCCTTTCACCTGAACAACTGAAATGGGTGAAGGACATGATTGCCAAATATGGTGTGAAAGGCTGGTACCAGGGAGACAACGGAAATCGTTACTACTTTACTGATGAGGGGCGTATGCTTCGGAACGAAACAGCTGTTATCGGAAGTAACGAATATTCCTTCAACCAAGATGGGATTGCTAGCTTGACCAAGGGAGTTGAATACGGTCGTGTGGTTATTCAACACGAAGACGAAGAAGGAAATCCTGTCAAAGATAATGATACCTTCATCGAACAGACAGCTGTGGATTCGCCATTTGACTACAATTTCAAAAAAGAAATCGAGAAAACGGACTTCTATCAGAAGAATAAAGATAAATACGAAATTGTATCCATTGATGGTGTAGCGGTCAATAAACAACTAAAAGATACTTGGGCTGAAGATCACAATGTTGTCAGCAAAGCGCCTGCCGGTACCCGTGTCATCAAGGTGGTCTATAAAGTCAACAAAGGCTCTTTCAAAGTTTACTACCGTCAAAAAGGAACAAGTACTGAACTAGCTGAGGCGACAGTTGATAACAATGACGGTCAAGAGTATGATGTTTCCTTTGTCAACACCTTCCATGCAAAAGACATTACTGGTTACCGTCCAGTAAAAGCTAGCTTGGAAGCAACCATCCAGCATAAAGGTGTGAATGAGGTCGTCTTTGAATACGAGCCAATCGCTGATACGGCTAATCCAACGACTCCGACTCCACCAGTGGCTCATCCAGAAGATAAAGAAACCGAAATTGGCAATCATGGACCACTTCCAAGCAAGGCCCAACTCGATTACCACAAGGAAGAATTGGCAGCCTTCATCCACTACGGAATGAACACCTATACCAATTCTGAATGGGGAAATGGTAAAGAAGACCCCCGATACTTCAATCCAACCAACTTGGATACTGACCAGTGGATTCGTACTCTGAAGGAAACGGGCTTCAAACGAACCATTATGGTTGTTAAACACCACGACGGTTTCGTTACTTACCCATCCAAGTATACGGATCATACCGTAGCTGCCAGCCCATGGAAAGATGGAAAGGGTGACCTTCTCGAAGAAGTTTCCAAGTCTGCTAGCAAGTATGACATGAACATGGGGGTTTACCTTTCACCATGGGATGCCAACCATCCTAAATACCATGTCGCAACCGAAAAAGAATACAACCAATACTATCTCAACCAACTGAAAGAAATCCTTGGTAATCCAAAATACGGTAATAAAGGGAAATTTATCGAGGTTTGGATGGACGGTGCGCGTGGTAGCGGTGCCCAAAAAGTAACCTACACCTTTGATGAATGGTTCAAATATATCAAAGAAGCCGAAGGAGATATCGCTATCTTCTCTGCTCAACCAACAAGCGTTCGCTGGATCGGAAATGAACGAGGTATCGCAGGTGACCCTGTCTGGCATAAAGTCAAAAGGGCCAACATAACAGACGATGTGAAAAACGAATACCTCAACCATGGTGACCCAGATGGTGATATGTATTCTGTAGGGGAAGCTGATGTTTCAATCCGTTCGGGCTGGTTCTATCATGACAACCAACAGCCAAAATCACTCAAAGAGTTGATGGACATCTACTTCAAGTCCGTTGGTCGTGGAACCCCACTCCTTCTCAATATTCCACCAAATAAAGAAGGAAAATTTGCAGATGCGGATGTGGCTCGCTTGAAGGAATTCAAAGCAACCCTAGACCAAATGTATGCCACTGACTTTGCCAAAGGTGCGACTGTAACAGCAAGTTCGACTCGTCAAAACCACCTCTACAAGGAAAGCCACCTCACAGACGGTAAAGATGACACCAGCTGGGCGCTCTCAAATGATGCCACAACCGGTAGCTTTACAGTCGATTTGGGGCAAAAGAGACGCTTTGACGTCGTTGAACTCAAGGAAGATATCGCCAAAGGTCAACGTATCTCTGGTTTCAAGATTGAAGTTGAAATCAACGGACGTTGGGTGACATACGGCGAAGGTTCGACCGTTGGTTACCGTCGCTTGGTTCAAGGCAAGCCTGTAGAAGCACAAAAAATCCGTGTGACCATCACCGGTGCTCAAGCAACTCCTATCTTGACCAACTTCTCAGTCTACAAGACACCAAGCAGCATTGAAAAGACAGATGGCTACCCTCTTGGACTTGAATACCACTCAAACACAACGGCAGATACAGCTGGAACAACTTGGTACAATGAATCTGAAGGTGTTCGTGGCACTTCTATGTGGACCAATCAAAAAGATGCCAAAGTTAGCTATACCTTCACAGGAACCAAGGCCTATGTCGTCTCTACAGTCGATCCAGGTCACGGAGAAATGTCCGTCTACGTTGATGGACAAAAGGTTGCAGATGTGCAAACTAAGAATGCTAGCCGTAAACGTAGCCAAAAAGTCTTTGAGACAGGCGATTTAGCACCTGGCCAACATACTATTACTCTTGTAAACAAAACAGGCGAACCAATTGCTACAGAAGGAATCTACACCCTAAACAATGATAGCAAAGGGATGTTTGAACTCGAGTCTACCAACTACGAAGTCGAAAAAGGAAAACCAGTCACTGTTAAGATTAAACGTGTTGGTGGAAGCAAGGGAGCTGCTACTGTTCGCTTCATCACAGAACCTGGAACTGGGGTTCACGGTAAAGTTTACCAAGATACAACTCAAGATGTGATCTTTAAAGATGGAGAAACAGAAAAGACTGTGACCATCCCAACGATTGACTTTACTGAACAAGCCGACTCTGTCTTTGACTTCAAAGCCAAGCTCACTTCTGTCACTGATGGTGCCCTGCTCGGTTTTGCTACCGATGCAACCATCCAAGTGATGAAAGCTGAATTGCTGATCAAGGACCAAACAAGTTATGATGACCAAGCTAGTCAGTTGGATTACAGTCCTGGCTGGCACCATGAAACCAATTCAGCAGACAAATACCAAAAGACTGAGTCTTGGGCTTCCTTTGGCCGCTTAACTGATGAGCAAAAGAAAAAGACAACTGTCACAGCCTACTTCTACGGTACTGGACTTGATATCAAGGGCTATGTTGATCCAAATCATGGTATCTACAAAGTCTTCCTAGATGGCAAAGAAATTCCTTACCAAGATGGAATGGGAAATGCTTCAACCGTTGATGGCAAGAAATACTTTAGCGGTCGTGCAGCCCAACGCCAAGGCAATCAAACTCTGGTTAGCTTAAAAGGTCTGGACGAAAACTTGCACGCAGTCACCCTTCAACTAGATCCTGATCGAAACGATCTGTCTCAAAATATCGGTATTCAGGTAGACCAATTCATCACTCGTGGCGAAGGCAGTGAACTCTACAGCAAGGCAGATATCATCCAGTCTATCTCAAAATGGAAAGATGATCTGTCCAACTTTGATCCAGCAGGCTTGAAAAATACGGCTACTGCACGCCAAGCTTTCCAAGCAAATCTAGAAAAATTGAGAAACCAACTCAGTGCTGAAGCAGTGGATGTTCAAGAAGTCATGTTGACAGTCAGTGCCCTACAAGATATCCTATCCAAGGATGAGAACTATCAAAGAGGCCAAGAGGAGCCTAGTCCAGAGCAACCGGAACAGCCAGAAGAACCTGAGAAACCTGAGAAACCAGCTCAACCAAAACAACCGGAAATTGAGTACGATAAGGCTATGGACAGCTTGACAAAAGCTATCGAGAAAAAAGTAGCTGAGCTTGGATCCAACAAGGAAGCTAAGAAGAAATTATTAGAAATTGCTGATCAAGCCATTGCTGCGATCCAAGAAGCTAAGACTCAGGAAGCAGTTAATCAAGCGCTAGAAACTGCTCTTGAACAAATCAGCAAGCTCGAAGCAGCTCAACCTGATAAACCAGCGCAACCGGAAAGACCTGCTGAGCCTGAAAAACCTGCTCAACCGGAAACTCCAGTTCAGCCTGAAAAGCCTTCTCAACCGGAAACCCCAGTTCAACCGGAAAAACCCGCTCAGCCTGAGAAACCTGCTCAACCTGAACAACCTGCTCAACCTGAGAAACCGGCTCAACCTGAGAAACCTGCTGAGCCTGAAAAACTGGCTCAACCTGCTCAGCCTGAAAATCCGACTCAACCTGAGAAACCAGTTCAACCGGAAAAACCGGCTCAACCTGAGAAACCGGTGCAACCGGAAAAACCGGCTCAACCTGAGAAACCTGCTGAACCTGAAAAGCCAGCTCAACCGGAAACTCCAGCGCAACCTGAGAAACCTGCTGAACCTGAAAAACCAGCTCAGCCTGAAAATCCGACTCAACCTGAGAAACCTGCTGAGCCTGAACAACCTGCTGAGCCTGAGAAGCCAGCTCAACCTGAACAACCTGCTCAACCTGAAACTCCAGTTCAACCTGAGAAACCTGCTGAGCCTGAAAAGCCAGCTCAGCCTGAAAAACCAACTCAACCGGAAACTCCGGCTCAGCCTGAAAAGCCAGCGCAACCGGAACAACCAACTCAACCTGAGAATCCAGTTCAACCGGAAAAACCGGCTCAACCTGAGAAACCGGCGCAACCGGAAAAACCTGATCAGCCTGAAAAGCCGACTCAACCGGAAACTCCAGCGCAACCTGAGAAACCAATTACTTCTTCAAGTCCTGAGGAAGGGGTTAAAGACCTTGTCTTTACACTTCCAAGCTTGGAAATCGTCAATAAGGTCGTACCGTTCAAGACTATTCGTCGCGAAAACCCACAATTAGACAAAGGAAAAGAACAAATTCTATCAGAAGGGAAAGACGGTCTCTTAGTCGAGTATGTTGAAGTGGACGGTGACAATCGCAAGGTTCTCCAAACAGAAGCAACTCCAGCTCAAGATCGAGTGATTGAAGTGGGTAGCAAACAAAGCTCAGTTGGAACAGAAGCGCCACCAGTTGTGACTCTTCCTGAGTATGTTCTACCAAGAGAGACTGAAAAACCTGCTCCAGTCGTAACAGATAATTCATCATCAAAAGATGAAAAAGCTCCTGTTACAGCTACAATCAAAGAAGACAAGGAAAGACTACTCCCTGCAACTGGGGAACAAGAAGCAACTGCCTTCCTCTACTTGGCAGCCATTACTTCTATCTTGTCTCTCCTTATCTTCCAAAAGAATTTCAAAGACTAATAACCCTCTCTGATTGATTCTTTCTAATTATTCAGTTCCCCCGTTGAGAAGACCATTTGGTCTTCTCTTTTTTACACGATTAACCTTGTGTGAAAAAATCCATAAAGGATCCCAAAATTTAATTGAACTTTTTATAAATTCACAGTACTGAACGGCCATATTTTTCTAGCCTCCTACTTAAATAGTTTCTTCTAAAACTTACTCGAGCCATCTCCATTCACAGAATTCACTTTCATCACTTAGCAGGACAAACGCTTCTCAAATCAATTGTTATCCCTTAACGATCTATTATTTCATTTCAGATGACAAGTCTCCATCAATCCCCTATATTTTATAGGTTAGAATAGTAAAAAAATTTAAGAGCATACTTTATTATTTATCGAAAAAATTACTTATAAATATTATGTAAATTGATTCTTAATAACGTTTAAAAAGCCTTCCTTATTTCTCAAGATAAAAAATAGTCCAGAACAAATGTTCTGGACTATTTCCTTTCCAATTACTTCCTAAGAACTAACTGAAAATCATCTTTTATCTAGAGATTATTTATTTTTACGGCTTACAAAGTACAATCCACCAGTCACTGCCATCAAAGCAAGTCCTGCAACTACTGCTGCGTTAGATGCTTTTTCACCAGTG
>NZ_LNVH01000011.1:0-39844 GCF_002093575.1 Streptococcus oralis subsp. tigurinus
GTGAGCTGTGAGCTGTGAGCTGTGAGCTGTGAGCTGTGAGCTGTGAGCTGTGAGCTGTGAGCTGTGAGCTGTGAGCTGTGAGCTGTGAGCTGTGATTGCTTTCATACCAATCATTCCTTTACTTTTTGATAGTTCTATTATATCAAAATTTCTAAATTTTGCATATTTGCTTTCCCTGACGGACAGTCATGTATAAACCACTTAGAAAATATGATTTATGGCTACACCTATACTAAATGAAGTACATTTTGAATTGGAGAAGTCTGTCCTATTAAAAGACGATTTCCGCTTGGAAATCGTCTTTTTTTGATATTCTCGCAAATACGATATCTTGTAGTTGGTGTAAACTGGTAGATAGCTCTCTTATTTTATTTATCAAAACCTTGTAAGTTTTTTTGGCGCTCTTCAGTTTGACCCTTGGCATCCAATTTATTACCATTGTAAACAGTGCTTTCCCATGATCCGTACATTGGGTTAGGGAAAATGATGAATTTCTCACCAAACTCTTTTTGTAATTCCTCTAATTTTTGGTTGCGCTCAGTTTCAGAGGTCTTTGAAAACTCTGCAAAGTCCACAAGATTGTCTCCTAGTAGCATGACTAAGTTGGTTTTTTCTTGGACTGCTTGTCTACGACCTTCTTTAGATTTGACGCCTTTTTCTAAGAACATGAGATGATCGCGGCTTTGTACAGGAATCCCTTCGTTTTCTAGGTTTTTGATCGTATCATCTATCTGATCTATCGTGCGGTCAGATACATAGTAAATTTGGACACCGTTTTTGTCTGCAAATTGGAGGAAGTCTTTAGCACCTGGTACAGCCTTGGCTGCGGCTTTTTTTACCCAGACATCCCAGTTTTCTGGGGTAAATGCTGTTCCGTCTTTGACATTTTGAGCTTGATAAGGACTGTTGTCTAACACTGTTTCGTCCAAGTCCAAAACGATAGAATAGGGTTTATCTGTCTGTGTTTTTAGTAGTTCTTTCAAACGATCGGTAGCGACATTGTAACCTTGTAGATAGAGTGCCTTGGTTTCAGCTGCTTTTTGATACCAAAGAGTTGACATGGTATTTTCTCTTGAACGCAACTGATCATAGGTCATTGTAACCTGATTTTCAGATGTACTGCTTTGTGTTGTCTGTGAATTTGCCGAATTTGTGCCACAGCCAGTCAGTAAAATGACGGAAGCAAGTGTAGAAGTAATTGTAATAGTAACTTTGGATATTTTCATAATCCCATCCTCCTAATAATAGTCTATTAATATTGTAGCGCTTTCATGGGATTTGTGCAAGGAAATATCGGGAGAAAATAAATTTTTCAGTAGTAATTTGGTATTAGGATAAAATTATGTACTTAATTTTGGAATGAAGATGGATATAAAAAAATCCAATCGGCTTGATAGAAAATCTATATCAGCTTCTTTTTGAAAAATAGATGAAAATAAAGTGAATCTTTGAAAGGCTAGTAACATCAAGCTTTTCAGGGATTTTTTTCTTTATAGATATAAAAATTTCTAATCGAGTTGATAGTCAATATATATTGGGAAAAGGGGAAAAGGAGTGGTAAGATGGTTTCAATCCAAATGGAAGGAGAAAGGTATGGCAAGTAAAAGAGATTTAGTCTTTAGAGCGATTCGAGGCGATGAAGTGGAAAGAGTTCCTGTGGGATTTTGGTTTCATTTTGTAACACTCGAAGAAAAGGGGCAGGGATTAAATAATTCACGTATCTTTCAAAAGAGTGTTGATGGGCATCGCAACTATGTGGAAAGGATTCGCCCTGATTTTGTCAAAATTATGAGCGACGGTTTTTTCCTTTATCCAAGTAATGTCTATAGTCCTAAGATTGCAAGCATTCAGGAGCTGACTTCTATTGAGTCGATTGGTGAGGAACACCCATGGATTCAGCAACAGGTGGAAGTGGTACAAGCGATTCGAGAGACATTTACCGAAGAGATTGCTTCTTTCTACAATATCTTTTCACCGATCTCCTACCTCAAGCGCTGGTTCCGTACAGAAACTTCTCGAGGAGATAGGGAAGTGGCTGATCTATTGCTTGAAAATCCTGAGCAATTCAGAGCGATTCTAGATGTGATTGCAGGAGATATTGCTATCCTAACTCAGAAAATCATCCAGCAAGGCGGTGTTGACGGGATTTACCTCAGCACCCAGGAAATTCAAGATGAGCGCATCACACCAGCACTCTACCAAAACTATATCGAACCGAGCAATATAGCGATTTTGGAGGCAGCCAATCAGGTTGGTGGGACCAATATCCTCCATATCTGTGGTTTTGAAGGTGCGAGCAATGATGTGACGATATTTAAGGACTATCCAGCTCAAGTGGTCAACTGGGCGACTCATCATGAGGAGGTTAGTTTGACACAGGGTCAAGAGTTGTTTCCAGGTAAGGCCGTTTTAGGTGGATTCGAAAATGGCAAGAAAAGCTTGCTTTATCAAGGTTCCAAGGCGGAATTGCAAGATGAAACAAGGCGGTTGTTGGCTGAAGCGGGTAGTAAAGGCGTTCTTCTGGGAGCTGACTGTACTGTTCCAGATGACTTTGACTTAGAGAGGTTGGACTGGATTCGGCAGGCAGCTGTTCTCTAAAAGGAGGAGCTATGAAAAGTAAAAGGTGGGGAATCTTCATTGCAGTTGTCGGTTTGCTGGCTTTGGTTGCCATAAGCGTCGTAAAAAATCAGCACTGCAAAAATGGAGAGAGATGTCGTGGAGTTCAGGATTTTTCCAAGTCCAGTCTCCCCTTTCTACGCTCGAATGATATCGCCAGCAGTTTATTAGTTGAAAAAGTAAGAAATGGAGAATAAGAATGTCAGAAAAAAAAGAATGGGTTTTAAAAGCATTTAGAGGTGAAAAGGTTGATCGTGTGCCAGTTGGTTTTTGGCATCATTTCACATCAGAAGACGAATGGCTACACGGTTTCTCAAATCCAGCCATTATCGAGAAGAATATTGAGGGCCATAAGCGCTTTATCCGAGAAGTTCAGCCAGACTTTATCAAACTCATGAGTGATGGCTACTTTGCTTATCCAAATCCAGCGATTGCCAAAGGCAAATCACTTCAAGAATTGGCAACCATTCAACCACTCGGACCAGATCACGCTTGGATAAAAGAGCAGGTTGACTTGGTTAAGAAAATCAAGCAAGAGTTTACAGAAGATATCGTTGCGATTTACAATATTTTTGCTCCTGTGACCTATCTCAAGTGGCTGCTTGGGGAAGTGTCTGGTGGTGATGACCTTATTGCAGACTTTCTGGTGGAAGATCCTGAAGCCCTCAAGAATGTGTTGGATGTGATTGCAGAAGATATTGCGAGTCTCAGTCGAGCTGTCATCGAAGAGGCTGGTGCTGACGGAATCTACCTCAGCGTGCAGAGTATCCAAGATCAACGAGTGTCGGCAGCAGATTATCAAGCCGTCATTGCCCCTAGCGAGATAACGGTTCTGGAAGCAGCTAGTGCTGTTGGTGGCGTCACAGTTCTTCATATCTGTGGCTACGAGGGAGCGCGAAATGATATTTACCTTTTTGCAGACTATCCAGCCCAAGTCTTTAACTGGGCTGTAGGACCAGAGGGAATCACTCTCAAGGAAGGTCGTGAGATTTTCAAGGGACGTACGGTTCTTGGAGGATTCGAAAATGGCAAGACAGGCTTACTGTATACTGGTAGCAAGGATGCCATTCAGGCAGAAGCAAAGAAACTAGTTGCAGAAGCTGGGAAACAGGGCTTGGTACTTGGAGCAGATTGTACCATTCCAAGTGATATCGCAGTTGAACGTATCCAGTGGGTGAGAGAAGCGCTTGAAAACTAAAGGAGAAAAAGATGAGTAAAAAAGCATGGATTATCGGTGGTGTAGCAGTTGTTGCAGTAATTGGGGCAACGATTATCGGGAAAAGTTTAGCTGGCGTTCCAGCCAAGGAGGGAGAAACGGCTTCGTCTGCTGAAGTCATAACTTTGAAGGTTGCCCATACGCAAAACTATGTACCTTATGACTTTGTCAATGAAAAAGGGGAATCAGATGGTTATGAAGTAGCTGTTTTGAAAGCTGTTGATGAGAAGTTGGCAAACTATCAATTTGAATATACAGGTACCAGTGATGATGACCTCTTGATTGGTCTGGAATCAGGCAAGTATGACATCGGAACCAAGGGAGCTTGGTACACAGATGAACGAGCTAAAAAGTTTGTCATTCCATCTGAACCAGTGGGAGCGAGCATCATCGGATTTACTGTCAGAAAAGAAGATGAACAGAAATACAAAACCATTGATGACTTTGCTAAGAATAAAGGGAAATTGGTTCCCATCTCTCCACAGAATGCTCAATGGAATGTCATCACCAGCTACAATGAAAAACATCAGGATGCACCGATTGAGCTAACAGCAGCTGAATCCTTTAAGGTGGCAGATGCCTATGCCTGGGTCTTAGAAGGACGTTATGACGCCTTCTTTGATATCAAACTGTCCTTTGAAAAAGCAGTTACCGCAGAAGATGGTCCTTACCACCAATATGCGGATAAACTCAGCTGGTTCCCATACAAGGGCATTCCAACTTATCCCTTGATTCACCGTGATGAAAAGGGTGAGCAATTCGCTAAAGAATACGAAAAAGCAATCAAAGAGTTGAAAGAAGATGGCACGCTTGCTAAGCTGTCTCAGCAATACTTTAAAGAAGATGTCTTTAGTTACGTAGACAAAGACTAGGCCAGAAATTCCAAGACTAGAAAGGGTTTTGCATGGTTTCTTATGATTTTTCCAAGGTCTTTCAGTTTTTGCCAACCTTATGGCAGGCACTTCCTATGACCTTGTCCATTCTCTTTTTTACCACTCTTCTTGGTTCCCTTTTTGGAGGTCTCTTGGCCTGGGCACAAGTAGGAGAAGACAAGAGTTTTGCAGCGATTTCCAAAGGCTATATCTTTACCCTACGTTGTACACCGCCGATTGTCTTGCTTTTTCTAGTCTTTTATGGCTTGCCAGAATTTCTGAAATGGTGGCTTGGTTTGGATATCAACAACTGGTCTAAAACTATTTTTGTTCTCCTGACGATGATTCTCTTGTTTGTGGCTATTGTTGCCGAGGTTTTCAAGGCGAGCTATCAAGCTATTCCAAAGGGGCAGACAGAGGCCGGGCTTAGTATTGGTTTGACTCCAAGTCAGACTTTTTGGAGAATCATTTTTCCCCAAGCTTTTCAAGTTGCTCTTCCCAATATAACGACCGCTATTCTCAATCTCATGCGGGATGCCGCCTTGGCTTATACGATTGGTTTCGTTGATGTTATGGGGGCGGGGAATCTCTTGATCAGTCGCAATTTAGGGAACTACTCTCTGGAAACCTATACGGCAGTCGCGCTTCTTTACTGGGGGATTGCCTTGGTTATTTCTAGCTTGAGTCGTTTGCTTGAGAAGTCTTTGGAAACAAAAGGGAGGTAAGAAATGGATATAGACTATATTGTAAAGACCTTTCTGGAGACCTTGAAGGGTGTGCCAATCACCTTGATTATCATGATTGTGGCTATGGTCTTAAGCTTTTTACCGGCTCTATTTTTGGCCTTGGGGCAGATTTACAAGGTTCGAGGGGTGAGGAGTTTTTCTCTGGTCTATCTGGCTTTTATCCGGGCGACTCCTCCGATTTTATTGATTCTCTTCTTTTATAGTTTGTTTCCAAGCCTGCTGAATCAATTTCTCAAAAGCATAGGAAGTGACTTTGATATTTTCAAACTTGATCCTCTCTACTATGCTTTTATCATTTATAGTTTGATGACAGTCGGGAGTTTATCGGAGATTTTGCGCTCAGCTATCTTGACGGTGGACAAGGGACAACTAGAGGCAGCGCATGCGATTGGGTTGACTACGACCCAGGCCTATCTAAGGATTGTTTTTCCTCAAGCCTTACGCTCAGCCTTGCCTAACTTGGCCAATCTGGTGATCAATATCGTCAAAGGGACCTCCTTGGTCTTTGTTATGACTATCAAGGACATCACCGCTATTGCTCGTGTGGAAGCGTCCTATGGCTACCAGTATTTTGAGTCTTATTTCGTGATCTTTTTGCAGTATATTTTGATTTGTGGTTTGATTCAGTGGGGCTTCTCTCTACTGGAGAAAGGCTATGTGAAAAAAGAAAAGAGAGCAAAAGCATCTAGCGCGCGTTTTGTATAGGAGGACAGGATGTTACAAGTAGAACATATCGCAAAAACATTTGGTGAGAGGCAAGTACTGGAGGATGTCAATCTTCAGGTCAACCAAGGGGATGTAGTCGTCATTTTAGGACCATCAGGTTCGGGGAAAACGACCTTTCTCCGTTGTCTCAACCACTTAGAAAAAGCTGACAGTGGCCGTTTGAACTTGGCAGGAAAGACCTATGACTTGGCCAAATTAAGCAAGAAAGACATTCTAGAAATTCGCCAAAAAACAGCCTTTGTTTTCCAACACTACAATCTCTTTGCAAATAAAACTGCTCTGGAAAATATTCTAGAAGGCCTAATCGTAGCTCGTAAAGTTCCCAAGGAAGAAGCGCTCAAACGTGCAGAATCTGCCTTGGGAAAAGTTGGTTTACTGGCCTATAAGGACTACTACCCTTCACAACTATCTGGAGGGCAACAACAACGAATAGGAATTGCGCGTGCCATTGCCGTCAAGCCCGAGGTCATTTTGCTAGATGAACCAACATCTGCACTAGACCCTGAGTTGGTTGGAGATGTTTTGGATGTTCTGAAACAGTTGGCGGGAGAAGGTGTGACCATGGTGGTCGTCACGCATGAGATGGGATTTGCTAGAGATGTTGCCAACCACGTTATTTTCATGGATGGAGGCCGTATCGTAGAGGAGAACAATCCCCACGATTTCTTTAGTCGTCCACAAGAAGAACGAACCAAGCAGTTCCTGGCTCGTATCTTATCAGATGCCACCTATAGTGTAGAATATATGATTTGATAGCTAAGTGTACCATAAAAACAACACCCCGTGACTAGAAGATTCTTCTGATCATGGGGTGTTTTCTCTATAGGAGGGCTAGGTTATACTCTTCGAAAATCTCTTTAAACCAGGTCAGCTTCGCCTTGTCGTACTCGAGTAAAGCCTGCGGCTAGCTTCCTAGCTTACCCTTTGATTTTCATTGAGTGTTATTCTTTTTCTTGTTTTTTATCAACCATCCAAGTCCGAGAAGGGCAAGGATGCTGAATCCAGCAAGAGCAAGGAGGGATTTGCTCTCAGTTCCTGTGTTTGGAAGGACTTTCTGAGAAAGAGCCTCTGCAGCAGTTTCTTGAGTTTCAGGATTGGCGGCTAGGTTTTGAGCTTGACCTTGTTCTGGTTCAACGTCCAGGCTAGAAAGATTAAATTCTGGTTTTTCTTCCACAGCTGGAGCGACAATGGCACCACCTTGAGACAAGCGGAGAATAACGGCGGTGAGAGCGTTCAATTTCAAGCCTTTTTCAGTCCATTCGAGACCTTGAGGGTTAGCAATTCCTACTGGTCCTGCTTGGTTTTCATCTGCGAGGACTTCAGCCTTTCTCAAGTGAGCAAATGCAGTCCCCAAGTTGAATTCGCGAGCCTTATCATCTGCATTGACAAAGACAGCGTAGACATCACCGTTTGGAGCGGTGATTTGGTAGCCGATGACCACGTCTTCTTTTTCAACACCATTTTGTCCTGGGACAGTAATGAGTTGGACGCGTTCTTTGATATCTTGTAGACTCTTGAGTCGGAAGGCGTCCGTAGATAGACGAAGAGCGATCAATCCTTTCATGTAGTCACGGCTCTTGACATTTTCAGGATATGCTTTGCTATCTGTAGCTTTGGTCCAATCAAACTTGTTGACAGCATCACTAGAGTCGTAAGAGTCATGGATAAAGTAAGGATAGACAAATGGCTTGCCGTCCTTGTCGCGCAACAGGTGAGACTTGTTTGGAACCTTATCCTCTGAGACAGGATTCTTATAGGCTGGATCAAGGAATTGTTTGGTACGTCCGTATTCCTGACCAGAGTGGATAAACGGAGTTCCTTGAGCAGTCAAGACCATGAGGTTTCCAAGTCGCAAACGACGATGGATCTCAGCGTAGTTTTCAGCCTTGCTTGGGTCTTTTTTGATAGACTGGGCAATGATGTCAAAGAGGGTCAAGTTATCATGGGCTGCGATATACTGGATAACATCTCCAGGGGTGTCTGCTTCAAAGTTGGTTGGTTGGGCAATGAGATTTTTAAAGATGGTATTGATATCGCGTTTGCCACCTGTGATAAAGGCAGGTTGACCTTCGTTTGGATAGCCAGACTTGAGGTTGTTACGGATGTCGTCTGAAAAGACAGCAACAGTATCTGTTTTCTTCATCCAATCTTGGTCAGCAGCTTGTACAGGCGTATTTTCATCACCAGTATAGGTTCTCCAGCCTTCACCTAGCATGATAAGATTTGGATTGAGGGCGCGTGCAGCTTTGTACGCTTCTTCGATAGAAGCTGCATCGTGGTCACCCATCATATCGAAGCGGAAACCATCTACTTTGTAGGTTTCAACCAGATACTTGATGGAGTCTACCAAGACACGTTTAGACATGTAGTGGGTAGTTCCCAAACGGCCACCTCCAAAGCTGGTACGAGGAGTTCCGTCTGCATCCATAAAGTGGTAGTAGTTTGGCTCAATATCCTCAAAAATATCAACATTGGCAGTATGGTTGTAGACCACATCCAAGATAGCCCCCATGCCACGTTTGTGGATTTCGTTGATGAGGTTTTTGAATTCTGCGATACGTTTTTCTGGATCCTTAGGATCGCTTGAGTACATGCCAGTCAAGGAGAAGTAGTTTTGAGGGTCATATCCCCAGTTGTAGTTGCTGTTGCTTGAAGCGTAGGCAGACAAACGTTCATGGTTTTTCAATTCATTGACAAAGTAGTAAGACAAGACTGGAAGGAGCTGGATGTGGGTCACACCCAAGTCTTTGAGATAGTCCAGTTTTTCGATAAAGGCTTCAAAGGTACCAAATGGCTTGGTCAAGTCTTTTGCGATGGCAGGATCTGAGGTGAAGTCACGAACATGGGCTTCATAGATGACAGCATCTTCGCGCGATTTGAAATTGCGAATCTTACCGTAGGTCAAATCTTGTGGGCCTAGTTTAGATGGGTCCACAAAGGCAGCTTTAGCGACCTTATGAGCGGCATCTGTTTTTGCTAGGTCACTGTTCCAAGCCGCTAATGATTTGGCATAAGGGTCAAGAACGAGGACAGTTTTACCTTGGCGCTCGATCTGGTAGTGGTAGTAATAGCCAGTGTAGTTGCTGATACCGAGACCAGAGTTTGCATCCAGAGTTTGTTTCCAGGTTCCTTTTTCTCCTTTTTCAAGGGCGACAGTTCCAACTACTTTTTCAGGGTCTTTCTTGTCATAGACAACAACGGAAACCTTATCAGCACTTGGAGACCAGAGGGTGAGGTCAACACGCTTTCCATCTTCTTTTAGAGTTGCGCCGAGTGGACCATCGTAACTGTAGGACTCATCCTTGAGGCGCCAGCTTGAACGTGTGGTAAAGCGGTCTGAATTGTAGCTGACAGTGTACGGGTGTTGGGTGTCAGAGAAGTTGCCGATGTAGGTCACTTTTTTACCTGCCTCATCCACTTCCACGTCTGTGATAGCTACTTTATTCCCTTGGTAATCAGTGATGCTGGAGTGTTTGAGGATATCATCTTTCTTAGCTCCAACGAGGGTAGAAAAACTGCTTTCGATACGAGATTTAGCCACGTGTTGGGCACCAGTCATACGGATATCGTGTATATAGTAAGGGTTGGTGTAGATGGTTTCGTCATCATCTTTGAGGAAAATTTGACTGTGATTTTTTAGATCAGTGAATTTATAATCCTCTTTTCTGATTTTCACATCATCGCCTTTCTTGCTTTCGTCTAGTAATAAAAATCCAAATTCTCTCGCAGCTTCATTGAGTGGGATATCAATGTAGCGACCATATTTTCCAGTTGCTGTAAAGTCAGTACCGTCAGGCCATTCTCCACTGCTTGGGTTTTTAACATCGCCCCAATACCAGAGAGATTTTTTGTCATAGTTTCCATCGGTGCGGTAGTAGTTGACACGGACAGTTCCTGCTGGTTGAGGACGGTAGTTGTATACCCTGTAGTTTTCATCTAGCCAAGCCTCATTCATTTTTGGAGAGAGGCGCTCTACCGAACGGTCTCCCGTCAGGTTATCCCCTTTGGTATTGTTGATGAGGAAGCTGACTTTCTTGGCTTGCTCATTTTTGAGTTTGACATCTAGATAATAACCGTAGTCATCTTTCTTGGCATCCTTAAAGGATTTGGCTCCATTGGGCCAGTTTTCAGACGGCTTTTCAACATCGTCCCAAGTCCAAAGACCTTGAGAATCTTTGTTTTCTTCAGGGAGTTTTTTTACATGGATACGGAAGTGGTTGTCTGCGATGGGTTCTTCAGAGGATGTGTCAGCTTGTGGTTTTTGATCTGAAGTTGGCGATGAAGTGCTGGCGTCTACTTTCTCTTCCTTGCTGTTAGCCTGGCTTGTAGTAGTATCTTCTGTTTTAGGTGTTTCTAGTGCTGTAGTAGTTTCCACAGCTGGAGCTTCTTTTTTAGAATCAAGGGAAGCGTTTGCATTCTTTTGTTCAGAAATAGGCGTTTCCTTTTGAGTTTGACTCGTTTCAGTCTCAGTAGGGGCCTTGGTCACAGCACTGGTATTTTCCTGAGTTTGAGGAAGGTTTTCGTTGGCCGAAATAGTTGGCATTGTAGCAGAAAGCAAGACAATGCTGGCACCAATAAGGACAGAACCAGTTCCGTTCTTCAAGGAACGGATACCATAAATCATTTTTTTCTCAGTTTGAGATGGGATCTTTTTCATCACAATTCTCCTTGTGTAGTTGTTCCCTATCAGTATAGCACGAGGTAAACATTAGTGCAAGCGTTTTCCCGACTTTTAAGAGAAAATATAATGTTTCATTTTCTTGAAATTTTAAAATAATATATAGGAAAAGATTGTTTAAAAAATAGTAAAAAAAACTTGAAAAATCTAGCTAAATAAGGTATAATATGAATAATCATTTGTCGTAGGTTTTGTCTGAAATATTGTCCAGACAAGGCTCACAGCAGTTAAATCTTCTGAAAAAGTCAGATTTAGCTGCTCTTTTTGTGCTTTTTTTCAGGTTTTTGAATGCTTGTAACAAAGATTTAAAGATTCTGAAAATTCGTCAAAGGGACACGGTGATAGGGGTTTTTAAAACCATATGACGATTAGAAAAGCCTGATTGACAAGGCTTGGAATTTATTTACAAAGGAGAATCATCTTGGCAGGACATGACGTTCAATACGGGAAACATCGTACCCGTCGTAGTTTTTCAAGAATCAAAGAAGTTCTTGACTTACCAAATTTGATTGAAATTCAAACGGATTCATTCAAAGATTTCCTAGATCACGGTCTTAAGGAAGTATTTGAAGATGTATTGCCAATTTCAAACTTCACGGACACAATGGAGTTGGAATTTGTTGGCTATGAAATCAAGGAACCAAAATACACGCTCGAAGAAGCACGTATCCACGATGCTAGCTACTCAGCACCAATTTTTGTAACCTTCCGCTTGATTAATAAAGAAACAGGCGAAATCAAGACTCAAGAAGTCTTCTTTGGTGATTTCCCAATCATGACCGAAATGGGTACTTTCATCATCAATGGTGGTGAACGTATTATCGTTTCTCAGTTGGTCCGCTCACCAGGTGTTTACTTTAATGACAAAGTAGACAAGAACGGTAAAGTGGGTTACGGTTCTACTGTTATCCCTAACCGTGGAGCTTGGTTGGAACTTGAAAGCGACTCAAAAGACATCGCTTATACTCGTATCGACCGTACTCGTAAGATTCCATTTACGACCTTGGTTCGTGCGCTTGGTTTCTCAGGTGATGATGAAATCTTTGATATCTTTGGTGATAGCGAATTGGTTCGCAATACTGTTGAAAAAGATATCCACAAGAATCCAATGGACTCTCGTACAGACGAAGCCTTGAAAGAAATCTACGAACGCCTTCGTCCAGGTGAGCCTAAGACTGCTGAAAGTTCACGTAGCTTGCTTGTGGCTCGTTTCTTTGACCCACGCCGCTACGATTTGGCAGCAGTTGGTCGTTACAAGATCAATAAAAAACTCAATGTTAAAACACGCTTGCTCAACCAAACCATTGCTGAGCCATTGGTAGATCCCGAAACTGGTGAAATCTTGGTAGAAGCTGGTACCGTTATGACTCGTAGTGTGATTGAAAGTATCGAGAGTCACTTGGATGGCGACTTGAACAAGATCGTTTATATTCCAAACGATGCGGCGGTTCTGACAGAACCAGTTGTCCTTCAAAAATTCAAGGTTGTTGCCCCAACGGACCCAGACCGTGTCGTAACTATCATCGGAAATGCCAATCCAGACGACAAGGTTCATGTTGTAACTCCTGCGGATATCCTTGCAGAGATGAGCTACTTCCTCAACTTGGCAGAAGGTATCGGACGTGTGGATGATATCGACCACCTTGGAAACCGTCGTATCCGTGCAGTTGGTGAATTGCTTGCTAACCAAGTACGTCTTGGACTTTCTCGTATGGAACGTAATGTCCGTGAACGTATGTCTGTTCAGGACAATGAAGTTTTAACACCACAACAAATTATCAACATCCGCCCTGTGACAGCTGCGATCAAAGAATTCTTTGGTTCTTCACAATTGTCCCAGTTCATGGACCAACACAACCCACTTTCTGAGTTGTCTCACAAACGTCGTTTGTCAGCCTTAGGGCCTGGTGGTTTGACTCGTGACCGTGCTGGATATGAAGTACGTGACGTGCACTACACTCACTATGGTCGTATGTGTCCAATTGAAACACCTGAAGGACCTAACATCGGTTTGATCAATAACTTGTCATCATACGGACACTTGAACAAGTATGGATTTGTTCAAACACCATACCGTAAGGTTGACCGTGAAACTGGTGTAGTCACAAACGAAATCGTTTGGTTGACAGCCGATGAAGAAGATGAATTTACTGTAGCACAGGCTAATTCAAAATTGAACGAAGATGGTACTTTTACTGAGAAAGTTGTCATGGGACGTCACCAAGGGGTCAACCAAGAGTATCCAGCAGAAGTGGTTGACTACATGGACGTTTCACCAAAACAGGTAGTTGCCGTTGCGACAGCATGTATTCCTTTCTTGGAAAACGATGACTCCAACCGTGCCCTCATGGGTGCCAACATGCAACGTCAGGCTGTGCCATTGATTGATCCAAAAGCACCTTACGTTGGTACTGGTATGGAATACCAAGCAGCTCACGACTCTGGAGCTGCGGTTATTGCTCAGCATGGCGGTAAAGTTACCTACGCAGATGCGGACAAGGTAGAAGTTCGCCGTGAAGATGGTTCCCTAGATGTCTACCACGTTCAAAAATTCCGTCGTTCAAACTCAGGTACTGCCTACAACCAACGTACCCTCGTTAAAGTTGGGGATGTCGTTGAAAAAGGCGACTTTATCGCTGACGGACCTTCTATGGAAAATGGAGAAATGGCGCTGGGACAAAACCCAATCGTCGCCTACATGACTTGGGAAGGTTACAACTTCGAGGATGCCGTTATCATGAGCGAACGCTTGGTCAAAGACGATGTCTACACATCTGTCCACCTTGAAGAATACGAATCAGAAACGCGCGATACAAAGCTTGGACCTGAAGAAATTACTCGTGAGATTCCAAACGTTGGGGAAGATGCCCTTAAAAACCTTGACGAAATGGGGATTATCCGTATCGGTGCTGAGGTTAAAGAAGGCGATATCCTTGTAGGTAAAGTAACGCCTAAAGGTGAAAAAGATCTTTCAGCTGAAGAACGCCTCTTGCACGCTATCTTCGGAGACAAGTCTCGTGAGGTGCGTGATACTTCTCTTCGTGTACCACACGGTGCCGATGGTGTCGTTCGTGATGTTAAGATCTTTACACGTGCAAATGGAGATGAGTTGCAATCAGGCGTCAACATGCTGGTTCGCGTCTACATCGCTCAAAAACGTAAGATCAAGGTCGGAGATAAGATGGCCGGGCGTCACGGAAACAAAGGGGTTGTCTCTCGTATCGTTCCTGTAGAAGACATGCCTTACCTTCCAGACGGAACTCCAGTTGATATCATGTTGAACCCACTTGGGGTGCCATCACGTATGAATATCGGTCAGGTTATGGAGCTCCACCTTGGTATGGCAGCACGTACTCTTGGTATCCACATCGCAACACCAGTCTTTGACGGAGCAAGTTCTGAAGACCTTTGGGACACTGTTAAAGAAGCAGGTATGGACAGCGATGCCAAGACTATCCTTTACGATGGCCGTACTGGTGAGCCATTTGATAACCGTGTATCAGTTGGTGTCATGTACATGATCAAACTCCACCACATGGTTGATGATAAATTGCACGCGCGTTCAGTCGGACCTTACTCAACCGTTACTCAACAGCCACTTGGAGGTAAAGCTCAGTTTGGTGGACAACGTTTCGGTGAGATGGAGGTTTGGGCTCTTGAAGCCTACGGTGCGTCAAATGTTCTTCAAGAAATCTTGACTTACAAATCTGACGATATCAACGGACGTTTGAGAGCTTATGAAGCTATTACAAAAGGAAAACCAATTCCAAAACCAGGTGTTCCAGAATCCTTCCGAGTTCTTGTGAAAGAATTGCAATCTCTTGGTCTTGACATGCGTGTCCTTGACGAAGATGACCAAGAAGTGGAACTTCGCGACTTGGATGAAGGAATGGACGAAGATGTCATCCACGTAGATGACCTTGAAAAAGCCCGCGAAAAAGCAGCCCAAGAGGCTAAAGCAGCCTTTGAAGCTGAAGAGGCTGAGAAAGCAACAAAAGCGGAAGCAACAGAAGAAACTGCTGAACAAGAATAAGCAGTTCACTTAGAATAGAAAGGGAAGAAATAGTGGTTGATGTAAATCGTTTTAAAAGTATGCAAATCACCCTAGCTTCTCCAAGCAAAGTCCGTTCATGGTCTTATGGAGAAGTCAAAAAACCTGAAACAATCAATTACCGTACGTTGAAACCAGAACGTGAAGGACTCTTTGACGAAGTCATCTTTGGTCCTACAAAGGACTGGGAATGTGCTTGTGGTAAGTACAAACGCATTCGTTACAGAGGGATTGTTTGTGACCGTTGTGGGGTTGAAGTAACGCGTACAAAAGTTCGTCGTGAGCGTATGGGGCACATCGAGTTGAAAGCTCCTGTATCTCACATCTGGTATTTCAAGGGGATTCCAAGCCGTATGGGCTTGACCCTTGATATGAGCCCTCGTGCCCTCGAGGAAGTTATCTACTTTGCGGCTTATGTAGTGATTGATCCTAAGGATACACCACTTGAGCACAAGTCTATCATGACAGAGCGCGAATACCGTGAGCGCTTGCGTGAGTATGGCTATGGATCATTCGTTGCCAAGATGGGTGCCGAAGCCATCCAAGACCTGTTGAAACAAGTAGATCTTGAAAAAGAAATTGCTGAACTCAAAGAAGAGTTGAAAACAGCTACTGGACAAAAACGTGTCAAAGCCATCCGTCGTTTGGATGTTTTGGATGCCTTTTACAAGTCTGGGAACAAACCTGAATGGATGGTTCTCAACATCCTTCCAGTTATTCCACCAGATCTCCGTCCAATGTTGCAGTTGGATGGTGGCCGTTTTGCCTCATCTGACTTGAACGACCTTTACCGTCGTGTTATCAATCGTAACAACCGTTTGGCTCGTTTGCTTGAGTTGAATGCACCAGGTATCATCGTTCAGAATGAGAAGCGTATGCTTCAAGAAGCGGTTGACGCGTTGATTGACAATGGCCGTCGTGGCCGTCCAATCACAGGACCAGGTAGCCGTCCACTCAAATCATTGAGCCACATGCTCAAGGGTAAACAAGGACGCTTCCGTCAAAACTTGCTCGGTAAACGTGTTGACTTCTCAGGACGTTCCGTTATCGCCGTTGGTCCAACTCTTAAGATGTACCAATGTGGTGTGCCACGCGAAATGGCGATCGAACTCTTTAAACCATTTGTCATGCGTGAAATCGTTGCCCGTGACATCGTGCAAAACGTCAAAGCAGCTAAACGCTTGGTAGAACGCGGAGACGAACGTATCTGGGATATCCTTGAAGAAGTAATCAAAGAACACCCAGTGCTTTTGAACCGCGCACCGACCCTTCACCGTTTGGGTATCCAAGCTTTCGAGCCAGTCTTGATCGATGGTAAGGCCCTTCGTTTGCACCCGCTTGTCTGTGAAGCCTACAATGCCGACTTTGACGGGGACCAAATGGCCATCCACGTACCGCTTTCAGAAGAAGCCCAAGCAGAAGCTCGTATCTTGATGCTCGCTGCAGAGCACATCTTGAATCCGAAAGATGGTAAACCAGTTGTTACTCCATCTCAGGATATGGTTTTGGGTAACTACTACTTGACCATGGAAGAAGCTGGCCGTGAAGGTGAAGGAATGGTCTTCAAGGATCGTGACGAAGCTGTCATGGCTTATCGCAATGGTTATGTTCACCTCCACTCACGTGTTGGTATCGCGACAGATAGCCTTAACAAACCATGGACTGAAGAGCAAAAACACAAGGTCTTGCTTACAACAGTTGGTAAAATCCTCTTCAACGATATCATGCCAGAGGGTCTACCTTACTTGCAAGAACCAAATAATGCAAACTTGACAGAAGGGCTTCCAGCTAAATACTTCTTACCACTAGGTGGCGATATCAAGGAAGCCATTCGCAATCTTGAACTCAATCCTCCATTCAAGAAGAAAAACCTTGGAAATATCATCGCTGAGATTTTCAAACGTTTCCGTACAACAGAAACCTCTGCATTCTTGGACCGATTGAAAGACTTAGGTTACCATCATTCAACACTTGCTGGATTGACAGTGGGGATTGCTGATATCCCAGTGGTTGAAGACAAGGCTGAAATCATCGAAGAATCTCATAAGCGTGTAGAACAAATCACAAAACAGTTCCGTCGTGGTTTGATTACTGATGATGAACGTTACAATGCCGTTACAGCTGAATGGCGTGCAGCTCGTGAGAAATTGGAAAAACGCTTGGTCGATAATCAAGATCCGAAGAACCCAATCGTTATGATGATGGACTCAGGAGCCCGTGGTAACATCTCGAACTTCTCACAACTTGCCGGTATGCGTGGTCTGATGGCCGCTCCGAACGGACGTATCATGGAATTGCCAATCCTTTCAAACTTCCGCGAAGGTTTGTCAGTACTCGAAATGTTCTTCTCAACTCACGGTGCTCGTAAAGGTATGACCGATACGGCCCTTAAGACAGCCGACTCAGGTTACTTGACTCGTCGTTTGGTTGACGTCGCCCAAGACGTTATCATCCGTGAGGACGACTGTGGAACAGACCGTGGTCTCTTGATCCGCTCTATCGCAGAAGGAAAAGAGATGATCGAGTCTCTCGAAGAACGTCTCAATGGTCGTTACACTAAGAAAACTGTTAAACACCCAGAAACTGGCGAAGTCATCATTGGTCCAAATGAGTTGATTACAGAAGACAAGGCGCGCGAGATTGTCAATGCTGGTGTGGAAGAAGTGACTATCCGTTCCGTATTTACATGTAACACTCGTCATGGTGTCTGCCGTCACTGTTACGGTATCAACTTGGCGACTGGTGATGCGGTTGAAGTTGGTGAAGCAGTTGGTACAATCGCTGCCCAATCTATCGGGGAACCTGGTACACAACTTACAATGCGTACCTTCCACACGGGTGGGGTTGCCTCAAATACCGATATCACTCAGGGTCTTCCTCGTGTCCAAGAAATCTTTGAAGCCCGCAATCCAAAAGGGGAAGCGGTCATCACAGAGGTCAAGGGACAAGTTACCGCCATTGAAGAAGACGCGTCAACTCGTACGAAGAAAGTCTTTGTTAAGGGTGAAACTGGCGAAGGAGAATATGTCGTTCCATTTACAGCACGTATGCGTGTTGAAGTTGGAGACCAAGTTTCTCGTGGTGCAGCATTGACAGAGGGTTCTATCCAACCAAAACATCTCCTTGCTGTTCGTGATGTCTTGTCAGTTGAAACTTACCTTCTTGGTGAAGTCCAAAAAGTTTACCGTAGTCAAGGGGTAGAAATCGGTGACAAACACATCGAGGTTATGGTTCGTCAAATGATCCGTAAAGTCCGTGTCATGGATCCAGGTGATACAGATCTTCTCATGGGTACCCTTTTAGACATTAACGATTTTACAGATGCTAATAAAGATGTCCTTATCGCAGGTGGGGTTCCAGCGACTGGTCGCCCAGTCCTTATGGGAATTACCAAAGCCTCACTTGAAACAAACAGTTTCTTGTCAGCGGCTTCCTTCCAGGAAACAACTCGTGTCCTTACAGATGCGGCCATCCGTGGTAAGAAAGACCATCTCCTTGGACTCAAGGAAAATGTTATTATTGGTAAGATCATCCCAGCAGGTACTGGTATGGCTCGCTACCGTAACCTTGAACCACAGGCAATCAATGACGCAGAATATCTGACTCCTGAACAAGAAGATACAGAACTTGCTCCAGTAGATGAAACTGTGGAAATCCAATCTGAAGAAACTATAGAATAAAAGTAAATAAGAGAACCTTCGGGTTCTCTTTGCTTTGTTTCAGAAAATTTTCCCACTTTTTCATAAAGTGTGGTAGAATAGAAGAACTAAAGTGACAAGGGGATTTATATGGAACAAACATTCTTTATCATTAAGCCAGATGGTGTGAAGAGAGGTCTAGTTGGCGAGGTTTTGAAAAGAATTGAGCGACGTGGTTTCAAACTCGAAAAATTAGAGTTACGTTCAGCAGTTTCAGAAGCTTTGATTGACCAACACTATCGCGACTTAGTTGAAAAAAGTTTTTATCCTCCTATCCGTCAATTTATGACCTCAGGCCCAATAATTGTTGGAATCATTTCAGGTCCCAAGGTAATTGAAAGCTGGCGTGACATGATGGGTGCCACTCGTCCAGAAGAGGCACTACCAGGAACCATCCGGGGAGATTTTGCCAAGGCGGCAGGAGAAAATCAAGCCATTCAAAACGTGGTACACGGATCAGATTCAGAAGAGTCAGCTAAACGAGAAATCGCTCTCTGGTTTAGGGATTAGATTAGAAGAGAACAGTTCTGTGAATGACGGGACTGTTTTTTGTACCGTTCAGCGTCCTAATGTGACATTTTGGAAGTCATTTATCATTTTCTAATCCTGTCAGAGTATAATTTCTTATACGGAGGAAGAAAAGGAAATGATGAAATCAATTCGTGTTTTATTATTATTAGCTGTCGCTCAAATTTTATTTGGAAGTTGTTTATTGTGGAAGGAATCATTTTTATCCTTAAGAGAAGGAAATGTCTATTTTTTAATTCTCATAGTGGGAGTTTCAGGCTTTTGTGCTGGGATTAATTACTTCCATACCCTGGGTCAGAAAAGTCATAGTATTTTGCGTGTTCAAAAGAAAGTAAGTCTTGTTTATAGCCTTCTTTTAGTAGTCAATCTTCTGGCAACCTGTCTGGTTCTCACAGAAAGCATCCAAACTACTAGCAAATTGCAGCAGGAACTGGTTGACCTCTTTTTACCCTCCTTCTTTTTCTTGCTAGGAGTAGATCTATGGATTTTCTTACCTTTTGATAAATATATTCGGGATATGGACAACCATCTCAATAAGAAGAGAACGGTTGTGATTTCCGTTTTAGGCACGATTATTTTCTTAAGAAATCCCGTAACAATCTCCTCCATTCTCCTTTATATCAGTCTTGGTTTTTTATGTGCGCGTTTCCTCTTTCCAAAATCCGTGCAAAGGGAAATTTCATTTTACGGACATGTGATTCGGGATGTTTTATTTGTTATTTGTATTTTTACTTTTTTCTAAGAAAGGCAAGGAGAACTGTAAATTTAGCATAGTAAGTCTATAAAGAAAATTCACACAAAAGGAAACTTTTTGGTATAATAGTAACATGTACACAAAAAATGAAGAAGAGCTTCTAGCTCTCGGAGAAAGATTAGGTCATTTGCTTCAAAAAGATGATGTTCTGATCTTGACGGGAGAGTTGGGTGCGGGTAAAACAACCTTTACAAAAGGCCTTGCCAAGGGTTTGGATATCCGTCAGATGATTAAAAGTCCAACTTATACTATCGTGAGAGAGTATGAAGGGCGTCTGCCGCTTTACCATTTGGATGTCTACCGTATCGAAGGAGACGCTGATTCTATTGACTTGGATGAGTTTCTCTTTGGTGGCGGTGTGACTGTTATTGAGTGGGGGCATCTTTTGGGCGAGGCTTTACCAGATTCTTACTTGGAGTTGGAAATTTTGAAAGAAGCTGAGGGTCGTTGTCTTCATTTTACGGCTCATGGCTCTCGGGCTGAACAACTCATCAAGGAGCTTTATGATGGAGTATGAGTTGTGCATTCGTGAGGCAGAGACTTCAGATGCTACAGCTTTGATTGCATTTTTAGATTGTGTCGGTCAAGAGACAGACCTCACTAGCCTAGATGAAAATGGTATCATGATGACAGCGTCTGAAATGGCTCTTTTTATCGAAAAACAAGCTGCATCGGAGAATCAAATTACTCTTCTCGCCTTACTGAATGATGAGATTGCAGGTATCTTAAGTATCACAGCGGATCAACATTTAAGAGTTCGGCATATTGGAGATGTTTTTCTAGCAGTTCGCAAGAAATTTTGGAACCAAGGCTTGGCTACAATACTTCTAGAAGAAGGCATCGAGTGGGCTAAAGCCAGTGGTGTCTTGCGCCGCTTGCAACTCAGTGTACAAAAACGAAACGAGGCTGCTATCCACCTCTATTCAAAAATGGGATTTATCATAGAAGGCTTGCAAGAAAGAGGAGCCTATTTAGCAGAAGGGATATTTTTAGATGTTTGTCTGATGGGCAAATTGATAGATGAATAACAAGATGATCAAAAAATTAATTGGAATGGTGCTAGGTTTCCTGGCCGTAACAGTTGTAGGTGTAGGAATTTATGCCTACACAATCTATCAGCAGGGGACTGCAACCCTGAGTCAAAAAACTTACAAAAAAATCGGTGAAGAAACCAACGTTATCGAAGCAACTGAGCCTTTAACGATTCTCCTAATGGGGGTAGATATGGGAAATTCGGAACGTACAGATCCGTGGGCAGGGAATAGTGATTCTATGATACTCCTGACGGTTAATCCCAAAACAAAGAAAACCACTATGATGAGTTTGGAACGGGATATTTTGACTAAGATCGAGAATGAAAATGGCCAAGTTCAGGAAGCCAAACTCAATGCGGCCTATGCCAATGGTGGTGCGGAACTTGCAATTTCTACTATTCAAAAGATGATGAATATCCACATTGACCGCTATGTGATGGTTAACATGCAGGGACTTCAACAATTGGTGGATGCAGTTGGTGGGATCACTGTCAACAATACACTTGGTTTTCCAATTTCTATCACTGACCAAGAAGAGTTTAATAAGATTTCCATTGGTGTTGGGGAACAAAACTTGAATGGTGAGGAAGCCTTGGTGTATTCACGGATGCGTTACCAAGACCCTGAAGGAGACTACGGCCGTCAAAAACGTCAACGTGAAGTCATTCAAAAAATCGTAGAGAAGGTTTTGAGTCTGAACAGTGTGAGTCATTATCAAGGCATTCTCAAAGCTTTGAGTGACAACATGCAGACCAATGTGGATTTATCAGCTAAGAGCATTCCACAATTGCTCGGCTATCAAGATTCTTTCAAGAATATCGAAACGCATCAATTGCGTGGAGAAGATGCTGAACTACAGGGAATTTCTTATCAGATTGTCACTTCAGAACATATGCTCGAAATGCAAAATCTCTTGCGTAGTTCACTAGGTAAAGAGCCAGTGACGGAATTAGAAACCAATGCTGTTCTGTACGAAACAGCCTTTGGCCGGACAGCGCCTTCAACCAGTACTAGTGTTTCAAACGAAGAGGTAGAATAAAACAAAGAATCGAATCGTGGGAAATTTCCTGCGATTTTTTCAAAAAAATTCGAATAGATAAGTAGGAGGAAAAATGAAAGCAGAAATTATTGCTGTCGGAACAGAAATTTTAACAGGGCAGATCGTCAATACCAATGCTCAGTTTTTATCAGAGAAGCTAGCCGAAATCGGGGTAGATGTCTACTTCCAAACAGCTGTCGGAGACAATGAAGCTCGTCTTTTGTCCTTGCTGGAGATTGCGAGTCAACGTAGTAATCTTGTGATTTTGACAGGGGGCTTGGGACCAACTGAGGATGATTTGACCAAACAAACTCTGGCTAAATTTTTGGGAAAAGATCTAGTGTTTGATCCTCAAGCCCAGGAAAAACTAGATATCTTTTTTGCTCAAAGACCTGACTATGCTCGGACACCGAATAATGAGCGCCAAGCCCAAATTGTAGAAGGGGCAACTCCGCTGCCAAATGAGACAGGTTTAGCAGTAGGAGGGGTGTCGGAAGTGGATGGAGTGACCTACGTCGTTCTTCCTGGTCCACCAAGTGAATTGAAACCCATGGTCTTAAACCAGCTCTTACCCAAGCTGATGACAGGCACCAAACTATATTCCCGAGTTCTTCGTTTCTTTGGAATTGGCGAAAGTCAGTTGGTGACCATTTTGGCGGATTTGATTGATCATCAAACCGATCCGACTTTGGCACCGTATGCCAAAACGGGAGAAGTGACCTTGCGCTTGTCTACAAAAGCAGTCAGTCAAGAGAAGGCTGATCAAGCACTGGACATCCTAGAAAATCAAATCTTGGATCGACAAACTTTCGAGGGGAATTCTCTACGAGACATCTGTTATGGATATGGGGAGGAGACCAGCCTCGCAAGTGTCGTAGTAGAAGGGCTAAAGAAGAGACAGAAAAGCATTACTGCGGCAGAAAGCTTGACGGCAGGTCTCTTTCAAGCTACTTTAGCAGACTTTTCAGGTGTTTCAGCTATCTTTAATGGCGGTTTTGTCACTTACAGTTTAGAAGAAAAGTCTAAGATGCTGGATATTTCCGATCAAGAGCTAAAAGAACACGGGGTCGTTTCTGAGTTTACGGCTCGAAAAATGGCAGAGCAGGCACGACTCAAGACTCAGTCTGATTATGGAGTCAGTCTGACAGGTGTGGCAGGTCCAGATAGCCTAGAGGGGCATCCAGCCGGCACAGTTTTTATTGGACTGGCACATGCGAAAGGGACAGAGGTGATCAAGGCTAATATCGCAGGACGGAGTCGAGCAGATGTACGTCACATCGCGGTTATGCATGCCTTTAACCTAGTTCGCAAGGCTTTATTAAGTGACTAAATTTTGATATAATAGTAGATAGGTCTAAGAACCAGTAGAATATAGGAGAACAGAATGGCGAAAAAACCAAAAAAATTAGATGAGATTTCAAAAAAGTTTGGAGCGGATCGTGAAAAAGCCTTGAACGATGCTCTTAAACTGATTGAAAAAGACTTCGGTAAAGGCTCAATCATGCGTTTAGGCGAGCGCGCGGAGCAAAAAGTGCAAGTCATGAGTTCAGGGTCGTTGGCTCTTGACATTGCTCTTGGTTCAGGTGGTTATCCTAAAGGACGCATCATCGAAATCTACGGACCAGAATCATCTGGTAAGACAACGGTTGCCCTTCACGCTGTTGCGCAAGCACAGAAAGAAGGTGGTATTGCAGCCTTTATCGATGCGGAACATGCTCTTGACCCAGCCTATGCTGCAGCCCTTGGTGTGAATATTGACGAATTGCTCTTGTCACAACCAGACTCAGGAGAGCAAGGTCTTGAAATTGCTGGAAAATTGATTGACTCAGGTGCAGTTGACCTCGTCGTTATTGACTCAGTTGCAGCCCTTGTACCTCGTGCAGAAATTGATGGAGATATTGGAGACAGCCACGTTGGTTTGCAAGCTCGTATGATGAGCCAGGCCATGCGTAAACTTGGTGCTTCGATCAATAAAACCAAAACAATTGCCATCTTTATCAACCAGTTGCGTGAAAAGGTTGGGGTTATGTTTGGAAATCCAGAAACAACACCTGGTGGACGTGCTCTGAAATTCTACGCTTCGGTCCGTTTGGATGTTCGTGGAAGCACACAAATCAAAGGAACTGGTGACCAAAAAGATACCAATGTCGGTAAGGAAACCAAGATCAAGGTCGTGAAAAATAAGGTAGCTCCACCGTTTAAGGAAGCTTTCGTTGAAATCATGTACGGAGAAGGGATTTCTAAGACTGGTGAGCTCTTGAAGATCGCAAGTGATCTCGATATTATCCAAAAAGCGGGAGCATGGTACTCTTACAAGGGTGAAAAAATCGGACAAGGATCTGAAAATGCTAAGAAATATTTGGCAGATCACCCAGAGATTTTTGATGAGATTGACCATCAGGTTCGTGTTCAATACGGTTTGATTGAAGATGAAGAGGGAACCACTCCTACCTCTGTCGCAGAAGATTTGGCACCTAACCAAGAAGTGACGCTTGACCTAGGCGATGGACTTGAAATCGAAATTGAAGATTAAAGATAAAACTAGGGAAAGCTTTCAAAATTATAAAGGCTCTTTGTCAACTGTAGTGAGTTGAAAAAAAGCTAAGATCGAGAAAGGACGAATTTCGTCCTTTCTTTTTTGATGTTGAGAGCGATGAAAATCCGTTTTTTGAAGTTTTCAAAGTTCCAAAATCTAAAGGCATTTCGCTTGATGAGTTTAATGAGATTATTAGTCGCTTCCAATTTTGCGTTGGAATAGGGTAGTTGAAGGGCGTTGACAATCTTTTCTTTGTCCTTGAGGAAGGTTTTAAAGACAGTCTGAAAAAGAGGATGAACTTGCTTTAGATTGTCTTCAATGAGTCCGAAAAATTTCTCAGGGTCTTTGTTCTGAAAGTGAAAAAGCAAGAGCTGGTAGAGCTTATAGTGGTGTTTCAAGTCTTCTGAATAACTCAAAAGCTTGTTTAGAATTTCTTTATTCGTCAAGTGCATACGAAAAGTAGGGCGATAAAATCGCTTATCACTCAGTTTACGACTATCTTGTTGAATGAGCTTCCAGTAACGTTTGATAGCCTTATATTCATGGGATTTTCGTTCAAATTGATTCATGATTTGGATACGCAAACGACTCATAACACGGCTTAAGTGTTGGACAATGTGAAAACGATCTAGAACGATTTTAGCGTTTGGGAGTGAAACAGTCTGGGAGACTGTTTCAGCCTAAGACTAGAAATTCGAAAGCGAAGCTGTTTAGCCAAGTCCATAGTAGGGACTAAACATATTCATCGTAATGATTTTCACCTGACAACGAACAGCTCGCTCGTAGCGCAGAAAGTAATTTCGGATGATAGTTTGTGTCCTGCCTTCAAGGACAGTGATGATATTGAGCTTTTCAAAATCCTGAGCAATAAAGCTCATCTTTCCTTTAGTGAATGCATACTCGTCCCAAGACATAATCTCTGGCAGACAAGAAAAATCATGATTAAAACGGAAGTCATTAAGCTTGTGAATAACAGTTGAAGTTGAATAGACAGCTGATGAGCAATATCGGTCATAGAAGTCTTTTCAATCAACTTTTGAGCAATCTTTTGATTGATCATACGAGGGATTTGATGATCTTTCTTGACGAGGGAAGTCTCAGAGACTATCATTTTCGAACAATGATAGCACTTGAAACGACGCTTTTTAAGGAGAATTCTAGTAGGCATACCAGTCGTTTCAAGGTAAGGAATTTTAGACGATTTTTGGAAGTCATATTTCTTAATTTGACTTTCGCAATAAGGGCAAGATGGGGCGTCGTAGTCCAGTTTAGCGATGATTTCCTTGTGAGTATCCTTATTAATGACATCCATAATTTGGATATTAGGGTCTTTAATGTCTAGTAATTTTGTGATAAAATGTGATGGTTCCATATGATTCTTTCTAATGATGGTTTGGTCGCTTTTCATTATAGGTCATATGGGGCTTTTTTCTACCTTGAATATACAATATAAGTGCACAATAAAAACTCATAAGATTTTCTAGTAAAATATGTAGAATTGCCGTTTATATTTCCTGCCAATTACTGACATAGTATAACCAAAGCCTGTCTCTTTTGGAGAAATACCCGTCGGAACATAAGTATCTTGTTCATTCAGCATAGTTTTCTCTTTCTAATAAATGATTTGTATCTCAATTAGCAAGCACACTTATAGTTAGTTGTAAAAGTATCTCAAATTGTAGTAAGCAACCTATTTAAATCCCCTTTTCGCTTTATTATCTTATCGTACAAGTCAAGCAATTCTTTATTAAGAATCCCATATATAATAAAAGATACACTAAACAGCTATAACGAAACCCATAATCTATTTTTGTTGAAATAGTATTATACAAAAAATCAGGATATAAATATTGCTTGCGTACAGAAAAATGCGTTCTAACAATCCAAAGTAGGGTTTTAAAAAAGGTAAAATAAGTGCGGCGACCAATCCATATAAACCAATCTTTATCAGCCATTCTATTGCCAAGAAGAAAACAGCTAACGAAGGTACTAATGCACTCATTACATCGGTCAATTGAAAAAGAAAAATGGCCAAAACAGTAAACTGTAAAATAGCAAACAGCAAGTGCAGGCGACCGCTGATTGTTTTGCGGCTTCCTTCAATATCTGTTGGAAAAACCATAACTCCGAAATAGCCCACCAAGGCCAGTACCAATAACCAAATAGCTTTTTCTTTAAAGGCAGTCTCATAGTTCCAACAGATAAGAGCACCTATCAAGAAAATATTACGGAATGTACTGACAATTCCTGCCCAGTTAAAAAGATATTTATACTTCCCTACACCGTAGTCACTGACAGCATGTCTGATAGGATTGTAGATGCCTTTATTTTTTAAATGCAAGTCTAACATTAAATAGAAATAGGCTAAAATACAAAGGATGACTAAAAAACTAAAACATCTGGTTAACATATAAAAGAACCTTCTTCCTTAATAAATATAGAATTCAAAGCAGATGAAACAACCTCGATTTAGGCATAGTCTCGTCTTTATATCAGCAAAAATATACTGGTATTATTGAAGATATGCACAGCAGATGAAAAAAGGAGATTATCTGTTTTGTAATAAGTATAAGCAAAGACAATACCTGACATAAAATGAGGTAAAACGCCTAACAATTCATTGGCTGTAAAATGATTGACATGAATCATGGCAAAACAAAGACTGGATAAAAAAATCGCCACTCCCGCAGAGCAATATTTTTTTAAAAAATTTAGCAAAATATAACGATAGATAATTTCTTCAACAAAAGGTCCTAAGACACCTAAAACCAAGATTAGCAGAGGTACAGGAAATAAATTCATTGCCGATCCAATATTGGTATCGTTAGTTAAGTTTGCCTGGTCAATGTTAAAAAATGAATAGCCTAACTGAGCTAAAAAACTGCCTGCTATCGTAAAGAAGGTCATCGCTAAAAAAACAAGCAGTGTAATCCCCAAACTTTTCAGCTTATGCTGTTTTATCCACAACAAATTTTCCTTTAACCGATAACGCAACACATAGAGTCCAAATAAAGCTAGGAAAATATAAGCCAGTAGCGGGATAATCATCCTAAGTGACTGATTTCCATATGAAAAATGTATAAAATGCGGAATTACAAAAAGAAGAAAATAAATACCCGCAATTAAGGCTAATCCCCTTGTTTCTTTTGTCATTTCTGACCTCCAATATTAATGATTGTATTTTTGAAAATGAGAATAGATGAAAAAGATTAAGAAGCAGAGAAAAAGGAAACTAAAAAATAGGATATTTGTCAGACTAACGAGCGAGCAGCATAGGAATACACCAACTAAGCCAAGCGTTTGCCCGATTTCCACCTTACTAACCGAATGAGATGTCGATTTTCGCAAAACTGTCCGACCGCATAATTCATCTAAAGAAATATGATAAATATCTGCTAACTGTATTAGACTGATGCCATCTGGAATCGTTTTGTCATTTTCTCAGTTAGAAACTGTTTTCCGGGAGACACCAAGCAAATTAGCTACTTGAATCTGACTGTAGCCAAATACTTCTCTGCTTCTTCTTAACTGCTTTCCAAGCATTTCTCTTTTCATCATCATTATATCGTTTTTCTCCTTTTTGGTCTAGGTTAAATTCTTTAACATTTAGGGAGGGCTAAGTCAAAATTCTTTGACAGGCCCTATTGTACAACTTTTAACCGATTAATCCGTTTTATGTTATTTTTTCTCAATTTTCTCTTAAGAGTAAAATAATATCATTTTTAATATAATTCGTACTTCTTATCATCTTAATAAATTTGTAAGGATATTTAGTCCTATTTCTAATTCTTCCATATTTTCTGGCGAACAGATGGATACTCGTAAGGCTGACTGCTCTATGACACCGCCGACAAAAAACCGTTCTGCACAAAGAATTTCTACACCATGCTGCCGGGCAAGAGTTTCAACTTCATATCCTTTCCATTCCTTTGGTAATGGCAGCCATTGAAATAAAGCAAAAGGATTCTCAGAAGTAACTTCAGGGAAGAACTGATGGTAAAGACGATTGCGTTCTTCTGACAATCGGTTTTTTTGCTGGATAATTTCTTGGGCTTGTCCACTTGAAATGAGTTCACTGGTAATTTCAGCATTTAACAAAGAGATATGAGTATTGATATTGTTAGCTGTAAGTGAAATCTTTTTGATAAATCGGTCAGGCACGACCATATAGGCGATCCGCAAGCCAGGAAACAACGCTTTTGAAAGCCCATGGATATAAAAGGTACAGTCAGGAATCAGGCTGGCTAATGGAGGCAGCTGTTGCTTATTGATAAAGGCATAGGTATCATCTTCAATTAACAAAAGCTGATGTTTTATGATGATATCAGCTAAAGTTTTTCGGCGCTGTGCGGTTAAGGTAGCACCAGTTGGATTATTGTTTGTCGGCACTAGATAAATTCCCTTAATCTGATGCTGTTGGCACTTTTTCTCCAAATCTTCAGGAAGAATGCCTTTAGTATCAGATATGATGGGAATCAATTCAATCCGAAACTGACGGGCTAGGGAGATGAAATTGGTATAGGTAAAGGTATCTGTGGCAATCTTATCACCAGCCTGAAATACCGTTAGAAAAAGCAAAACAAGTGCGTTTTGAGTGCCGGAGGTTAGAAAGATATTCTCTTGAGAAGTACTGAGAGAAAAATTTTTCAGCCAATACTGGGCAATTCTTGTGTGCCAGTCGGTATCATTAACCGTATCAAAGCGAAAGAGTCTATCCATAGAAGGGCTCTGCAGCAATCGCCTAACGGTATCTGATGCAATAGTGTTCAGTTGATAGTAAGGTCTCAGATTACCGAGTGGAATTAGTGACTGATTCTTTTCAAGCGCCCCTAAAGGAGTTGCTTTATTTGGTGACACAAAGGTTCCCTTGCCAATAACGGCATAAATGATTCCCTTTTGTTCGCATAGTTTAAAAGCCCGCGTAACAGTGCTGAGATTAATATCTAAAAAGTCTGCTAACTCACGCTGTGGCGGCAATTTGGTTTCAGATGCCAGCCGGCCGCTGACAATATCTTGCTCTAGCAACTCTGCCAGTGTAAGGTACAGAGGGGCTTTTAACAGTTTCTTATTAGGTTTCCACGTCATGGGATAATGTTCAAATGAATTAACAGACATATTCTCTCCTTATAAAATTATCTTGCCGACAATTTTTTGGATAATAAGAGCCAATTTTTTATTTATAATGATATTGTACGAATTGTATGGTTTTAATCTTATTATAGCAGATTAAAAGGAGAAAATAAATGACGGACTTAACTAAAGGAAATGAATTAAAAACTATACTCTATTTTTCTGTTCCCATCCTCTTAGGAAATTTATTTGAGCAATTATATAATGTGACAGACACTGCCATTGTCGGAAATCTTGTGGGGACAAAAGGATTGGCAGCTGTTGGTGCTAGTGCTCAAGTAGTAGCCTTAACAGTTGCCCTTTCAACAGGAATCTCCATTGGAGCCAGTGTACTTATCTCCCAGCTTTATGGAGCAAAACGTTTCCAAAAGATGAAAGATATTCTTGATACGAACTTGATTTTCACGAGTATTCTAGCTTTTATTTTAACAATTTTGGGGATTTTCTATTCGAGCATATTTCTAAGACAATTAAATGTACCTCAATCTTTATTAGCTGATGCGGATGTTTATTTAAAAATTATCTTTTTAGGCTTGGTGCCGCTTTTTGCATACAATACTTTAGCGAATTGTTTGAGAGGGATTGGAGATTCTAAGACACCAACTTATATTTTAATTAGTTCGGTTTGTCTGAATGCATTTTTAGATGTAGTTTTTATTGCTGGCTTTCATTGTGGTGTTGCTGGTGCCGCCGGTGCTACTGTCATCGCTCAGTACTTTTCTTTCTTTGTCTGTTTATTGTACATGAAGCAAAAATATCCAGACTTGTTTCCTCATTTATCCGATTTAAAATGGAGCAGCAAAGAATTGCGTTCATCGTTATCTATTGGGCTTCCTGCTACGCTGCAGCAGGTTTTCATTAGTTTTGGCTTTCTGGTGATTCAGTTTCTTGTCAACAGTTTTGGAACAAGCGCTATTGCAGCCTATACAGCAGCGTCTAAGGTTGACTCTTTTGCAGAAATGCCTGCTGTTAATCTCGGACAGGCATTGATGAATTTTACAGCTCAAAATGAAGGGGCTGGGAAAAGAGAGCGCATTAGCAAGGGTGGTAGAAGTACCTTATTATTTTCAATCAGTTTATCAATCTGCATTTCTGTTATGATTTTTGTTTTTGCTCCAGCATTCATTTCCATTTTTAATCATGATGCAGCTGTCATTCAAATTGGTCAACAGTATTTGCGTATTGTATCAGTCTTTTATCTGATTTTCGGAGCGATGCAGGTGTTAAATGGCTTATTATTAGGTTATGGAAAATCTCTTCTTCCTTTGATTGCTTCTATCACAACTTTCTGTATTCTTCAGGTGCCTTTAGCCGTCTTGTTATCCCATACCTCACTAGGATTTAATGGCATTTGGATAGCCGCTCCTTTTGGCTGGACGGCAGGCTTTCTGATGCGACTATTTTATTATAGATATATTTTAAAAAGCGCAAACCTCTGTAGAATGAATATACATAAACTATGATGGTTTCTCTATCCCTAATCCCTTTTTATTCCTTTTACAACAAAAAGGGATTTTATTATACTCTTAGAATTGACAAAACAATGTAGACAGTGTATACTAAAAATGTAGACGATGTATACTTTTGGAGGAGAGATATGAAACGCAACACAGCAGAATTGAAAGAAAGACTTATTCAGACAGGAGTGGAAGAGATCAAAAAACATGGCATTGATCAACTTTCGCTGAGAACTATTGCTAAATCTTGTGGTGTGACCCACGGAACTCCTTATCGCCATTTTGAAAGCAAAGAAAATTATTTAAAAGTGGTTTTAAAACGCCTCTCTACTTTTCTCAATCAAGAAATGCAACAGGAAATTGATTGGGAATCTTCTGCTCGCCATCAATTGGCTAAAATGGGATTTAACTTCATCACCTTTGCCAAACAGTATCCATATTTCTTTGAAGCTCTCTTTGTTAAATTTCCTTTCAAATATATGAAGGTCACACAGGATACTATTTCGCTGGATTCAGATTTACCAGGTTTTGAAGAATTTAAGCGTATTGTTTTGAAGCTCCGTAAAGAGGAACAGTTCACCAATAGTGAAGCTGAAACATTGTTTCACTTTTGGAGTTTCATTTCAGGTCTTGCCGTTCTGGCGAACAGTCCCATTGGTTATGATTTTGATAACAAAGCGATTCAAACTACTATTGAGCATATGCTTGATATTTATATCAAAGGAGAACGATCATGAATATTTTAATCATCTATACTCACCCAACCCATCAAAGTTTTAACGGAGTGATTCTCAAGCAGGTTCAAGCTAACATTTCGAGCAAACATTCTGTTAAAACCTTAGATTTATACAATGAGCAATTTGACCCGATATTACGATTTGATGAAAGTCATAAACGGCGTGACTTAGACAAAGTTGTTGAAATGGAAGAATACCGTGATTTGGTTACCTGGGCGGATCATCTAATCTTTATTTTCCCTCTTTGGTGGAGTGGTATGCCTGCCATACTCAAAGGGTTCATTGACCGTGTCTTTGTAGCAGGTTTTGCTTATTCTTATAAAAAAGTCGGTCTTGAAGGGCATTTACAAGGGAAATCTGCTTGGATCATCACGACTCATAACACACCTTCTTTTGTAACACCTTTTGCACAGGATTATGGCAAAGTCCTAAAAAATCAAATTTTAAAAACTTGCGCTGTTGCACCGGTTAAATTGACTCAATTAGCAGGTGTCGAAAAGATTTCCGATGATAAACGCCAACAATTTTTGGAAGACATAGCTCAGATCGCCAGCTGCATTTGATAAATGTCAATAAAATTATAAAAACAGACTTTTCTTGGAATTTTGACTGTATGTCAGGTAGAGAGCAAGAAGAGAGGAGATGTTGATGTTAGAATTAAAGCATATTACAAAGATTTACAATAGTGGTGAGGAAGAAAACCGAGTACTGAATGATGTATCCATCCGTTTTGGTGAACATGAATTTGTCTCTATCCTAGGCGCTAGTGGCAGCGGCAAAACAACTCTCCTCAATATTATTGGTGGTTTAGATAGTTATGATGAAGGAGATATGATTGTAGATGGCACTTCGACGAAATCTTTCAAAGATAAAGATTGGGATAGTTATCGTAATGGGACCATTGGTTTTATCTTTCAAAATTACCAGCTCATCAGCCATTTGTCAGTATTAGAAAATGTTAAAATAGCTCTATCTATCTCAGGTTTATCCAATAAAGAAAGTCAGGAAAGAGCTGTTGTAGCTCTGAAAGATGTTGGACTGGAGCAGCATATTCACAAGAAACCCAATCAATTATCTGGTGGTCAGATGCAGCGAGTGGCTATTGCTCGGGCCTTGGTAACCAATCCTAAAATTATTTTAGCTGATGAACCTACTGGCGCACTAGACAGTAGCACTAGTATACAAATTATGGAATTGATTAAGAAAATCAGTCAGGGTAAGTTGGTTATCATGGTGACTCATAATCCTGAGTTGGCAGAAAAATGTAGTAGTCGAATTGTCCGATTATCAGATGGAAAGATTATCGAAGATACAGCCCCAAATCCTCAAATTGATTCCAATAAGGGTTACAAGCTGGGCAAAACTTCTATGTCTTTTGCTCGGGCAATTAGCTCTAGTTTTAAAAATTTACTGACTAAGAAAGTTCGGAGTATTTTAACGATTTTTGCAGCAAGTATTGGAATTATAGGTATTGCTTCTGTTTTAGCGATTTCATCTGGGATGAATGGCTATATTAAAAGTATGCAGGAAGACACCCTTTCCACTATGCCCATAACTATATCAGCAGCAGACTCAGGAGGAATTCGAACCTTATCCGATCGATTAGCAGAAAAAACTGAAAAACCAATCAAAGAAATCAAGGTAGCTGAGCAAGGGAAAACACATCAGAATCGTTACACTGAAGATGCTCTAGGGGGAAAAGACGGCGATTTCATCTCATATATGAAAAAGCATGCTAAATCTTACTACAAAAGTCTAAATTTCAATACTGGTTATACTCTTAAGGCTTTTGTCAAGGATACAGATGGTCAGATCCATCAGATTCAAGATAATGTGGTACGAACTTTAATGGCAACTACTACCAACTTTGCAGTTCTTCCAACAGATGAAACCACCATTACGGATAAGTACCGATTAGTTGCTAGCGAAGATAAGATATTTAAGTATCCAACTGGTAATCAAGCTATTCTATTTTTAGATTCAGATGGTAGTTTAAGCGAACAACAACTTGCTATGTTAGGATATAAGGGAAAAAATAAAGTAAAGATAGAAGAACTTCTTGGTAAAGAAATCCATGTTCTTACAAATGACCAATATTTCCGACAAATTGGAGAGCGCTTTATTCCTAATGAAGTGACAGACAGCCTTTATCAAGAAGGGCAAACTCTGAGAATAACAGAAATCATGCAGCTAAAGGATGCTACCACAACCCCATTTAATGGAACGATTGGCTATAGTCAAACTTTTCTCAATCAATTATTGGAGGTAGAAAAAAGTTCAGCTATTGTTCAAGCACAGGAAAAAAGCCAGACCCGTAGTGTCTTGGACATCAGTGGCGAGGTTCTGTCAGAAGAAAGCTACCAAACAATGATGCGACAACTAGGAGGTGACAACACACCAACAAGTTTAAGTTTTTATGCCAAGTCTTTTGAAGATCGAAAGAAGATCCTGCAAACTATACACACCTTTAATGAAGATGTAGCCAAAAAATATGGCAAAAACAGCAATGATTATGAACGCTATTCTGTCTCCTATACGGATATGGCAAAAACAGTATCAGAGGCTTTTACTGATATTATTGGTTCTGTAACCTTTATTCTAACTGCCTTTTCAGGCATCTCACTGTTAGTTTCTTCCATTATGATTGGAATTTTAATCTATGTTTCTGTTGTAGAGAGAACGAAAGAAATCGGAATTTTGCGAGCTCTGGGAAGCCGTAAGAAAGATATTTCGCGCATTTTTAATGCTGAAGCAGGGCTGTTGGGTTTGAGCTCTGGGGTATTAGGTATCGGAATAGCAACACTTCTGACTATTCCTATTAACCAATTGGTAGCTGATTCGTTGAATATCAAAGGTTTCACAGCTAACCTCTCTCCTGAGAATGCAGCTGCATTAGTGGCTCTTAGCATTGTTTTGACATTCTTTGCTGGCTATATTCCTTCCAAGATTGCCGCTCGCAAGAATCCTGTTGAAGCTCTTCGAACCGAATAGAGTAATGCATGAATCGGGAAATTCTATTCCTTTGGGTAATCTGAGATAGAGTCCTAAAGAGTATCTAAATATAGTTTCATAATTTCTGTAGTAAGTAAAATTATCCTACTTCACTAATTTCCCATACCATTCGTAAAAACCAATAAAAAACCGATAAGTATTTGAAATAGGGAATAGAGAATATTGGTCAAAATGATAGAAATTGTCTTGCTACACTAACAGATTTGCTATTTTTATTTCCTCAAATCAACTAGCTGTTAAAGTAGGATAATTATAACTGCTAATGGCTCTGATGGTGAAGTAATTGACAAATGAAATCACAACACCGGATAAAGATTGATGATTTCTTAATTCAAAAAATAGGAAGAAAAACTAAATCATAGAGCTCAGAAATATCTAAATTAAATAATATCTTATGAAGTATCTATGAGGAATTTGTGCACTTAATTTGATAATTCAGTACCTAATAAATAGGGAGGAAAATATATATGAAAACATTAATCATAGTGACACACTCAGATATGGAACATTCAACCATTAATAAACGTTGGATTGAGGAATTGGGGAAATATCTAGAAGAATATACAATTTCATGAATTATATAAAGAATGCCCAGAAGGTACTATAAATAAAAAAAGAGAATAGTAATTAGTTGAATCTCATCAAAACTTAGTTTTTCAATTTCCTATATTTAATTTTTCTAGTCCGTCATTGCTAAAAAGTGGATAGATAATGTATTAATTTATGGTTGGTTTTATGGTAAAAATGGAGGAGATAAATTACAGAGGAGAAAAATAGCATTAGCAGTATCTGCTGGGATTCAGGAAAAGGATGATCAACCTGATGGGAAATATTATTATACTCTTGAGCAGGGAATAGTTCCTTTTAAGATTTTATTTAAATTTTTATTGTCACTGAAATTATCGTAATTTCTTTACTTTTTTATGGTTCAGAGAGGACACCTGGTTTCAACAAAGTAAAAAATTGAGAGAAGCGCATCTGCCTATATTCAATTTTTAAAACATATATAATATTGGTCGTTAGGAGGTATTTATTATGGCTGTTTTACAACTTCATAGAAAATTAAGTTTTGTCAATGACAGAGGCTTGCTTTATCTGATAGTGGACGATGTCAATCAAGGCAGAGTTACTGCAATTGTAGATAAGCAAATTGAACTATCGGCAGGAAAACATTCTCTTTATATTAAAGACATTCTGGGATTTACAAGTCAGACATTACTTCTAGATATCAAAGAAAATGACAATGTCTCTGTTACAGTTGGAAACGCCCCTTCTTTCATTGTGTTAGTTGTTTTACTCCTTATTTTATCTATTCTGTTTAAGACTATGCCGTTTACAGCTGGTCTTCCTCTGGTGAATTGGGGGCTTCCAATTTTATGGATTATTTTCTTACTTTATTTAGTAGTTTTTCGCCGCCATAATCTTTATGATATTTCAAAATAAGGCAAACTTGCAGAGCAGTATGCTCAGTTCTCCTAGTTTTGTTTAAAGAATAGAATGAACAAGTTGAGAATTTGGCAATCAGATATTTTAGGTTGGGAATAATATATTGTAAGTAAGGGGTTTTAGTAGTATAATGAGGACAGCCCGTTTGAATAACTACCACATTTTTTCTTACAGTATAATACAACTGGTTTTTTGTTAACTTATTCCACCTATCACTATGAATATAAACTATATAAATTAGCCAAAATTTGATGATAGAGTGATAAGCTAAAAATCTGGATTTAGTCATATAAATTAAGACTGTTATGAACCAAATTATTATTGATCCCTTTGTGGAAGGATGTAAAGAAATGACTATCACGGAGGTGTTGTTTGCGATTGCCGTCGGAAACAGATCTCACAGTAGAATATTGTACAATTCATTGACAATCATTAACAAGGAGGAGGTTAATTAGACGATGAAAACAATCGGTTTAATCGGGGGTATGAGTTGGGAAAGCACCACTTCTTACTACCAAATTATCAACGAAACTATCAAAAGGGAACTAGGCGGTCTGCATTCTGCTAAAATCCTGCTTTACAGTGTGGATTTTGCAGAGATTGAGCATTATCAGGCTGTTGGAGACTGGGACAAGAGTGCGCAGGTGCTGACGGACATTGCCCAGCGCTTAGAGCAGGCGGGTGCGGACTTTATCGTCATCTGTACCAATACCATGCACAAGGTTGCACCGCAGATTCAGAAGAAAATTGCAATTCCAATTTTGCACATTGCGCAAGCAACTGCTCAAGCCCTGGTAGATGATGGTATTCGAAAGGTTGGACTCTTGGGGACTAAGTACACCATGACCCAAGACTTTTACAAGGAGAAATTACTAGAATCTGGGCTAGAAGTGCTGATTCCAGACCAAGCAGGCATTGCGGACGTCAATCGGATTATCTATGATGAACTCTGTCTGGGAGATATCAGAGAAAGTTCAAAACAGACATATCTTACCGTTATAGACGATTTAAAAAATGCTGGTGCAGAAGCCGTTATCCTAGGCTGTACAGAGATTGGTCTTCTGGTAAAGCAATCTGATATAGCTCTTCCTCTTTATGACACAACAGTTATCCATGCAGAGAAAGCAGCGAAGATGGGGATTGAGTGAAAGACTGGTTGTATTTAGCTTAAGTTCTTAAGACTATGAGTCAATTATTGGGGGATTTGATTCACGATATTTTTATACAAGCTTTCTAAAAAGAGATAAAAAAGAGGATGCTAGATAATTTTCAGAAGTTTTAGTAAGAAAAATTCTTAATGATAGAAGTGACAGGAAATTGATATGGTGATATGGTATTGTAGAAACTAGGATTTTAGAAAATATTAATTTCTTTGCAGAAAGGCTGAAAATGATAAAAGTGCAGTAATAAAGGCTTTTAGTATTTAATGAAATTCAGGTTCCCCCTATATTTTACCAAGACTATCTCTACAACACAAAAAGTAACGGCATTAAACCGTTGCTTCTTACTTTAATCGGGAAGGCTATTGTCCCAGACTTCTAGAAAATGAGCATGACTTTTCCATTATTTCCAGACTTTATAGCCTGTGCTAGAGCTTCCTGAACATTATTAAAAGAATATATCTTTGCAACTCTGGTTTCTATCTTTGCTTCCGAAACAAGATGGACAATTTCTTCCAAGTCTTCCTTGTTTACTCTAACGTAATTATGTTCAGCAAAAGAGGTATGTTTTAGTACTTGTGGATCAATCTGTTCATCGCTGACAGTCACGAGTCTTCCACCCTTGTGGATAACATCAATACGATTTAGTACACCTGCCGTATCAAAGACAGCATCAAATTCAGGAATAGGATCATCATTTGTATAAATTTCTGTGTCTAATAAATTTATGCTCATTTTTTGTTTTTTATTTCTTACTAAGCCAGATGCTTTAACTCCCATTTTCAGAGCAAATTGAAGTGCGTAATAGCCGACACTGCCAGCTGCTCCGGTAACAAGTAAACGTTCGCCGGGCTCTAGTCGTAATCTTCTTAAAGCTTGCAAAGCCGTTGAAGCGGCTAAAGGAATACTGCCTCCACTAATAAAATCAATATTATCAGGCAATTTTACAACCTGATTCTCAGAGGCAGCAACTAGTTGCTGCCAGCTCCCTTGTGGATGAAAAGCCACCACACGCTCACCAACGGAAAAATTTGAATTCTTATCAACTTCTATTATAATCCCAGCAATATCCCAACCTAGAATTGCTGGGAAAGAAGGAATTTTCTGAATCGTTTCCGGCGTCATATACTTTATGTCTACTGGATTAATTGAAGAGGCAACTACTTGAATCATCACTTCTCCTGCTCGTCTAACGGGACTGTTAAATGTTCGAACCTTAGCAACCTCTGGTCCACCATAATTCACTATTTCAATACCTTTCATTTATGCCATTCTCCTTTAAATGATAAATTTTCATCAATCGCTCTTTTAAGCGGGATTCAATCTGTTGTAAAATCTGAATTTGATGGCTAACTTCTTTAAGCTTATCCTCATAGATCATAATAATATCTTTACACATAAGGTTCTCATATGGAAAAACAAAGGGATCACAACCCATGACCTGCTGTATTTCTGCTGTTGTTAATCCTAAATCAAAATATAATTTTAATGTCTTAATTCGCTCTAGCGTTAATTTATCATAATCACGGTAACCGTTCTCTAATCTTTCTGGACAGATTAATCCTTTTTCCTCATAATAGCGCAACGACCTCATACTGACATTCGTCAATTTAGAAACCTCTCCAATTCTCATTTCTTTTCCTCCTTATACTATCATTATACGGCTTGACATGATGTGAAGGTCAATAAAAAATTATTTTTTATTAACTCACTAGAAAAGTAAAAAGGTATCTCATACAATAAAGGTAACCTCTAGCTCAGTATTCTATTTTTTGGAAGTGTTGCGAAATTTACCTTATTCAAATGAAATTATTTGAAATTATATAACGTAAAGTGAAAAGTACATAGCGATAAAAGTGCAATAATAAAGGCTTTTAGTATTTAAAGAGGTGTAGATTCCACCAACCACGTCTTAAGAAAGCTCGTAAAGCTTCACAATTTAGTAAACGTTAATTCGAAAGAATTACTATACTTACAGAGAGCACCTTTAGGTGTATTATCATCCAGCAGTCGGATTTTATATTTATAAATGAGTAGTTATCAGCTACTCATTTTCTTTGTTTATGTGACTATTAGTCTGTCTCGCTCCGTAAGGTGCGAGACAAATAAACCACCCGCTAAGCGGGTGCGCGTCGAAGGTTATACCAAAAAACTCCAAACGCGATACAATAAAGGTGTTCAAGCCAATTGTAAAGCGAAAGGAGAAAAATATGGCACAAAAGGCACATAGTTTATCACACACAAAGTGGATGTGCAAATATCACATTGTGTTCACCCCTAAGTATAGACGAAAAGTCATTTATAATCCATATCGAAGTAGTTTGGGAGAAATATTCCACCGATTATGTAGTTATAAAGGTGTTGAGATTATCGAAGGACACTTAATGCCTGATCATGTACATATGTTA
>NZ_LNVH01000012.1:0-17035 GCF_002093575.1 Streptococcus oralis subsp. tigurinus
CCGTGAAAAGGCGGTGTCTTAACCCCTTGACCAACGGACCTTGAGCTTTTCAACTCTTTCTATTATACCTACTTTTTTACCTTTGTCAAGAACTTTTTTCCTCTTTATCGAAATTCTGAAAATATAAGGGAAAAGAGCCAGTAAAACTGACTCCTTCTATTTATCTCGCCAATTAGTCGCACGTTCCTATCCCCACCAGTAGGGGATCAACTCGGCAACTTTGATTGTTTTTCTTGTTTTGTAGTCCATCATGAACTCTGCTTCTTTATTTTCAGCATTCAATTCTAAGAGAAATTCTCTGCATGCGCCACAGGGCATACCTGATCCTTCGCCGTAGGGAGGTTTATCTCGAAAGGCGAGGATTTTCTTAAGTTTAGTTTGTCCTGAAAATTGGTACATATTGAAGAGAGCTGCTCGTTCTGCGCAGAGATGAAAAACGCCACAAGTACCCTCCATACAAAATCCTGTGAATATCTGACCATCTTCTGCTTCTACTGCGGCAACGACATGGTTAGCATAAACAAAGTCAGAAACTTCATGAGGATTGTATAAGGTTCGTGCTTCTTCGTACATCTTTTCCCATGTATCCATCGGAAATCCTTTTTATTTAGAAATATCTTTGAGCATGTTCTCGATATGCTGGATAGATTTTTCACGACCTAATAGGTAAATCGTATCTGGAAGTTCTGGTCCATGCATTTCACCTGATACAGCAATACGAATAGGCATGAAGAGGTTTTTTCCTTTAATGCCTGTTTCTTTTTGGACTGCTTTGATTTGTGGGAAGATGTTTTCTGTCACAAATTCTTCATCTGTCATTGCTTCTAGTTTCGCTTTGAAGGCTTCTAGAACAACAGGAACGGTTTCTCCTGCCATGACCTCGCGCTCAGCGTCTGTCAGCTCTGGGAAATCTGAGAAGAAAAGATCTGTCAATGGAACGATTTCATCCACTGACTTCATTTGTGGTTTGTAGAGTTCTACCATTTTTTCAGACTTGTCAGTCAAACGCCCTGCTTCTTCTAAGTATGGTTTAGCCATTTCAAAGATGGTTGTCAAGTCAGCTCTCTTGATATAGTCGTTGCTCATCCAGTCTAGTTTCTTCTGATCAAAGGCAGCTGGAGACTTGCTGAGGCGGTTTTCATCAAAGAGTTTAATCAATTCCTCACGAGAGAAAATTTCATCTTCGCCACCTGGATTCCAACCAAGAAGAGCGATAAAGTTAAAGACTGCTTCTGGAAGATAGCCTTTCTTACGGTAATCTTCGATAAATTGAAGGGTATTGGTATCGCGTTTAGACAATTTTTTACCCGTTTCAGAGTTGATGATCAAAGTCATGTGACCGAACTCTGGCGCTTCCCAACCAAGCGCTTCATAGACCATGAGCTGTTTTGGGGTGTTGGCAATGTGGTCATCACCGCGGATAACATGAGAAATCTGCATATCGTGATCATCGATCACAACGGCAAAATTGTATGTTGGGTAGCCATCTTTCTTTTGGATAACCCAGTCACCACCGATGTTGCCACCTTCAAACTCGATATCACCTTTGACCATATCGTGCCATTTGTAGATACCAGACTCATTGACAGCCAAACGAACGGTTGGAATAATACCAGCTGCTTCACGTTCTGCAATGTAGGCAGCTTTTTCCTCTTCGCTCATGCCAAGGTATTCATTGATGTAGCGTGGTGTTTCGCCAGCTGCTTCTTGGCGTTCGCGTTCAGCTGCCAACTCTTCTTCTGTGACGTAAGATTTGTAGGCTTTTCCTTCGGCTAGCAATTGGTCAATGTATTTTTGATAGAGTTCCAAACGCTCTGATTGGCGATAATTTTCATGAGTTTCTGGGCTTTCATCCCAATCCATACCCAACCAGCGAAGATTTTCAAGCTGAGAACGTTCGCCATCCTCAACATGGCGTTTTCGGTCTGTATCTTCGATACGAATGATAAAAGTTCCACCATGATGGCGTGCGTAAAGGTAGTTAAACAATGCTGTACGGGCATTTCCGATGTGTAGGAGTCCTGTTGGACTTGGTGCGTAGCGTACGCGGATATCTTTTGACATAGTTTCTCCTATAAAGTCTCTAGGCGTCTGCCTTTTTGCTTTCTATATTATATCACAAGTCTCGCCTGAGTCCAATGTCTACGAATAAAGAGAGTAAAAAGAGTGGGCAAGCCACTCTTTTCTTCTATTATAGACGTGCGTTAAGCTCTTTGCTCAATTCTTCAAATCCTGGTTTTCCAAGAAGGGCAAACATGTTGCGTTTGTATGCTTCAACACCTGGTTGGTCAAATGGGTTGATGGCATTCAAGTAACCTGAAAGGGCGATAGCCAATTCGAAGAAGTAGATAGTGTAACCAAGAGTGAAGGCATCTTGCTCTGGAAGAGTTACGTACATGTTTGGCACATCACCGTCAGTGTGGGCAAGAAGAACACCGTCAGTTGCTTTTTTGTTTACAAAGTCAACGTCTTTTCCTTGAAGATAACCAAGTCCGTCAAGGTCTTCTTCCAAAGTAGGAATGATCACGTTCTTACGTGGTTTGTCAACACGGACAACTGTTTCAAACATGATACGAGTTCCTTCTTGGATAAATTGACCAAGTGAGTGCAAGTCAGTTGAGAAGTTAGCTGAAGTTGGGTAAATCCCTTTTTGGTCTTTCCCTTCTGATTCACCAGCCAATTGTTTCCACCATTCTGAGAAGTATTGAAGTGATGGCTCATAGTTTACCAAGATTTCAGTTGCATAACCTTTACGGTAAAGGATGTTACGAACGGCTGCGTATTGGTAAGCTTCATTTTCAGCAATCTTGTCTGAAGTGTAGTCTTTACGAGCTGCGTTCGCACCTTCCATAAGGGCCTTGATGTCTGCACCTGATGCTGCGATCGGAAGCAAACCAACTGCGGTCAATACTGAGAAACGTCCACCGATGTCATCTGGAACCACAAATGTTTCCCAACCGTTGGCATCTGCTTCAACCTTAACAGCACCTTTTTGGCGGTCAGTTGTAGCATAGATACGTTTGTTAGCTTCTTCTTGCCCGTATTTCTTAACCAAGAGTTCTTTGAATACACGGAAAGCGATAGCTGGCTCAGTTGTTGTACCTGATTTAGAAATCACGTTTACTGAGAAGTCTTTGTCAGCTACGTACTCTACCAAGTCAGCAAGGTAAGTAGATGAGATTGAGTTTCCTGCGTAAAGGATTTGTGGAGCTTTGCGTTCTTCTTTTGTTTGCAAGTTCGCAAAGTGGTGGTTCAAGAAGTCGATAGCTGCTTTGGCACCAAGGTAAGATCCACCGATACCAATTACAACCAAGACATCGCTGTCTGATTTGATTTGCTCAGCAGCTTTCAGGATACGGTCGAATTCTTCGCGGTCGTAATTTTCAGGAAGGTCCAACCAACCCAAAAAGTCACTACCAGCACCAGTTCCTTTACGGATCAATTCGTCTGCTGCTGTTACTTGTGATTGCATGTATTCCACTTCATGTGGGGCAACAAATTTGTCCAAAACTTTTGAATAGTCAAATTTAATATGTGACATGATATTCCTCCAATATTTCTTCTTTTCTATCATAACGCTTACCTTCGATTTTTTCAAGTTTTTTTATTGAATTTGCCCAATTTTTATCAGAATTCAAACGTTTGCGTAAAAATGCTGAAATATAAAAAATCTGAAAGGACGAATAAAAACGGCTAGAGATTCTAACCGTTACAATTCATTTAATAAATACTCAAATAGTTCTAAATTGCCGTCTTCTTCATTGACCAGAAACTCTGGGTGCCACTGTAAACCAATGAGACGATGCTCGTCAATAGACTCAATCGCTTCAATAGTCTGATCTCGAGGATCCACCGCTGTCACACGGAAATTAGGTGCCAGATCTTTGATACTTTGACGATGGACTGAGTTGACCTGACTTTCTTTGCCAAACAACTTAGCCACCACGCTTCCTTCTACTGTTTCAATAGAATGAGATGTTCCAAAAGGCAAGCCTTGCCAGTGACCTTCAATTTCTTGGTGGAGAGTGCCGCCAAAAGCAACATTGACCAGCTGAACCCCACGACAGATTGCCATAATTGGTTTATTCTGACGAAGCGCTTCTTTCAAGAGGGCTAGTTCAAACTCATCGCGTACAAGGTTGTAATCATCGCTCTCAATAGTCTTTTTCTCTCCATAAAACTGAGGATGGACATTTTGCCCACCTGTCAAGATGAGTTTGTCAATCATTTCCACATAATCGCGCACAATGGACTCATCTCCTACAGGAATTACTAAAGGGAGACCACCGACTTGACGAATGCTCTCTGCAAATTTACAGGATACAGATGAATGAATGTTTTTCCCTTCTGCATCTACAGGACATAGGTTTGCAGCAACTCCTACAACCGTTCTAGCCATGATGTGTCTCCTTTCGATTTTCTTGCGACAGTCTTATCTTATCACTCCAACCCTTTCCTGTCTAATATGTTTTTTTAAAGACCGTGATAAGTATTTTTTATGGATAAGAAAAAGCTGCCCGACGAGGACAACTTCTTTTTTATTCGAAGACAAATTGATTGTGATACAGTTCTGAGTAGAAACCGCCAAGTTTGAGCAACTCGTGATGATTTCCACGTTCAATAACCTCTCCATCTTTGAGGACAATAATCTGATCGGCATTGAGGATGGTCTTGAGACGATGGGCAATGACAAAACTGGTTCGACCTGCTACTACTGCCTCCATAGCATGTTGAATCTTGCTTTCTGTTACGGTATCGACATTGGAAGTCGCTTCATCTAAGATTAGGACTTGAGGATCTGTCATCAAGGTTCGAGCAATGGAAATCAATTGTTTCTGCCCAGTCGAGAAGATATTTTGCTCATCATCAATAAGGGTGTCATACTTATCAGGCAAGCTTTCAATGTAGTCATGAATATGAGTTGCCTTGGCAGCTGCTTCGACCATTTCCTGACTGGCATCTGGCACACCGAAGCGGATATTGTCTCGGATTGTTCCACTAAACAAGACCGAATCCTGCAAGACAATACCGACCTTACTCCGCAGGCTGTCCAAGTCGTAGTCACGGATGTCTTTGTCATCAAAGCAAATGCTGCCTGCATCCACATCGTAGAAACGATTGATGAGGTTCATGATGGTCGTTTTCCCTGAGCCAGTCGGACCGACAACTGCTATCATCTGCCCCTTAGGAGCTGAAATGCTAACATCTTTTAAAATCGGCTTGTCTGGCACATAAGAGAAATCAATGTGACTGATTTCAACGCCTTCTCGCAATTCCGTAAAGGCAGGCGCATTTTGCGGACGAATCTCTTCTTCTGCATCGAACATTTCTTGGATACGATCCGCCCCAGTAAAGGCCAACTGGAGGCTACCCCAACTCGCAGCTACCTGGATAATCGGCTGGTAGTACTGCTGAGAAAATTGGGTAAACATGACAATCAAGCCTAGGGCTGTCGTTGTTTCGATACTTGGATCGTTCAGCAAGACCGCAGAACCTGCAAAAATAACGATGGCCGTATTGACCAAGCTCATCCCATTCATAACTGGAAAGAGGATGCCTGAGAACATTCTCCCTTTAAAGGTTGCCTTGCGCACGCGCTCATTTTGCTCCACAAAGCCTGCTACGATGTCATCTTGAATTCCTTGTACGATAACAGCTTTCTGTCCAGAAATACTCTCGTCCATGTAGGCGTTGAGTTTCCCAACCTCTTTTTGCTGGAGATTGGTGTACTTACGGGCCATTTTCACGATGAAGACCAACATGAGAAAGGCCACCGGGGTGCTGGCTACTGTTATCAGGGCTAGCGTCACATTTCTTGAAAACATGACAAAAATCAAACCGATGTAAAGAGCAATATTGCTCATGACCTGAACTAGGCTTTCATTGAAGGCTTGAAGGATGTTGTCCAAGTCACTCGTGAAGCGAGAAAGGATATCGCCATCCTGATGGCGGTCAAAGAAAGAAACCGTCAGACGAGAAAGTTTGCCAAAGAGGCCCTTACGCATCTCATTTGTCGACTCAGCAATCACACGAGTCATCAAGGTCATGTAAATCAAACTAGATACCACTAAGGCGAGGACAACCAGAGCTAGATTCAGCATCAGAGCTGATAAACTCTGCCAGGCTAGGTCGGAAGTTCCATTTTGATAAGCCAGCACTAGGTTAGCGAGCTCCGTCACTGCTTGGCCTGAAAAAACTGGAAAGAGGGCTTGGGCAATCGTCGCAACTGCAACCATCAGAATCACAATTACAAAGGAGAACTTGTAAACTTTAAAATAATTCCAGAAAAATCGAACGGTTTTCATTTTATTCCTCCTTTCCCTTTTGTGTTTCGTAGATTTCCCGGTAGACGGCATTGTTAGCTACCAAGTCTGCATGCCGTCCTTCTCCAATCAAACGCCCTTGATCCAAGACCAAAATCTTGTCCGCATGGACGACTGAACTGATCTTTTGAGCGATGATAATGGTTGTTGTCCCTTTCAGGTCTTTATTCAAAGCTTCCTGTACGAGTCTTTCTGACTTAGCATCCAATGCCGAAGTCGAATCGTCAAAAATCAGGATACGGGGATTGCTGACAATCCCACGGGCAATGGACATCCGTTGCTTTTGTCCACCAGAAAAATTGGTGCCACGTTCTTCGACCTGACTCTCAAATTTGTTTTCCATGCGTCCGATAAATTCACTGGCTTGGGCAATCCGTGCTGCACGTTCCATTTCTGACACGCTGGCATTGCCTTTCCCTTGACGAAGATTATCTGCAATGGTCCCGCTAAAGAGAATAGCACGTTGCAAGACAATGGAAACTGTTTTACGTAAGGTTCCCTCGCTGACGTCTCGAATATCCTTGCCACCAATCTTGATAGATCCCTCCTGTGGGTCAAAAAGTCGTGGAATCAACTGAGCTAGAGTGGACTTCCCTGCCCCAGTCGCCCCAACCACACCAACCATCTGACCAGGCGCAATATCAAAGGTTACATTCTTCAGCATAGGCTCATCGTCATTAGGATAGGTGAAGGTCACATTTTCAAAAGAGAGACTTCCTTCTAACTCTTCGTCTGGGAGATCTTTAAAGGTCATCGCTGGCTCGGTATCTAGAATCTCGCGGATACGACGCAAGGAAATCATGGCACGACTGACAGAATTTCCTAAAAATCCAACCATGATGATGGTAAAGATAATCTGGCTGAGATAGTTGATAAAGGAAGCAATAGAGCCCACAACAGATGGATCTGACTGAGCCATACCTGCCACCAACCAGATAGAGAGGAAGACTGCCCCATAGCCGACTAGCATCATAACGGGTTCTATAACTGAGAAGGCATAACCGATATAAAGATTTTGGCCGAGAAGCTCATCTGAGACTTCGGTAAATTTGTCAAATTGTGCTTTTTCCTGCACAAAGGATTTAACCACGCGCACACCACGTAGATTTTCCTTGGCGATAGCATTGATCCGTTCAAGAAGGGTTTGAAACTTAGCAAATCGTGGCCCCATCATCCCCATCATGATGGCTGTTAGTGCAAAGATTAGGAGCACCATGAGGACAATCACCCACCAAAGTGATGGAAGAGTGTGAACCGCCAAGATAAAGGAACCGATAAAGAGAAGAGGGAGACGGAAAAGGATTTGAAAAGCCATCATCACCACATTCTGAATTTGGTTGATATCATTGGTCATACGGACGACAAGGTTTCCGGCATTGAATTGCTCGATATTGGCATAAGAAAAAGTCTGGATCTTGCGAAAAGCGTCTTCCCGAAGGTCCGAAGACACTCCTTGAGCAATGTAGGCTGCAAGTGTCACATTGACCCCACCTGCAACCAGCCCCACTAGGGCTACTCCTATCAGCCATGCACCAATGCTATAAATCGCCTCATGTTGACCGGCCAACAAAGCCTCTAACACCTCTTGCAAATAGCGTGGTTGCAAGAGCGAGCTCGCAACCATCAATCCTGTCATCACTAGGGATGCCAAGGCCTGCCATTTATAGGTTTTTATTTTTTTAATGAGCATATTTCCTCCTAATAAAATAGATAAAGGGAGCGACATCCTGCGTCAGCTCCTTCTCATTCGTTCATATTGATGCTATTCTAGCAAAAAAGAGAAATCTTGTCAAAGAAGTCTCCTTATTATAAATTAGTGCGCTTTCATATACAGGTGATGCATGAAAAGGCTTTTTATGGTAAAATGAAAGGAAGAACTCTTACAAGGAGGAAAAGATGAAGAAACAAACCATCGCTGTCTTGGGTCCTGGTTCTTGGGGGACCGCCCTTTCGCAGGTCCTAAACGACAATGGACACGAGGTTCGAATTTGGGGAAATATTTCTGACCAGATCGATGAAATCAATAACCAACATACAAACAAACGCTATTTCAAAGATATCCTACTCGACGAAAAGATCAAAGCCTATCATGACTTGGAAGAAACACTAAAGGATGTGGATGCTGTTTTATTTGTAGTCCCAACAAAAGTAACGAGACTGGTTGCCCAACAAGTAGCAAAGGTACTCGATCACAAGGTTGTCATCATGCATGCCTCCAAAGGATTGGAACCAGATAGCCACAAACGTCTATCAACCATTCTTGAAGAGGAAATTCCAGCTGACCTTCGCAGTGATATCGTCGTTGTTTCAGGACCGAGCCATGCTGAGGAAACTATTGTACGGGATATTACCTTGATTACAGCAGCCTCTAAAGACCTCGAAACTGCTCAGTACGTCCAAAATCTCTTTAGCAATCACTACTTCCGCCTCTATACCAATACGGATGTTATTGGGGTTGAAACCGCCGGTGCTCTTAAGAATATCATCGCAGTTGGCGCTGGGGCACTACATGGACTAGGGTTTGGCGACAATGCCAAGGCGGCCATCATCGCACGTGGCTTGGCAGAAATCACCCGTCTAGGAGTCGCTCTTGGGGCAAATCCTCTAACTTATAGCGGTCTTTCTGGAGTTGGGGATTTGATTGTAACGGGAACATCTGTCCACTCTCGTAACTGGAGGGCCGGTAATGCTCTCGGCCGCGGAGAATCTCTCGCAGATATTGAGGCTAATATGGGCATGGTCATCGAAGGAATCTCAACGACTCGAGCAGCTTACGAACTGGCTCAGGAATTGGGTGTCTACATGCCAATCACACAGGCTATTTACCGAGTTATCTATGAAGGTGTCAATATCAAAGAAGCAATCACTGACATCATGAGCAATGAATTTAAAGCAGAAAACGAATGGTCATAGACCTTTATAGAAAGGAACATTTATGAAACAAAAAGTCAGAAAAGCAGTCATCCCTGCCGCTGGATTGGGAACTCGTTTCCTCCCAGCCACTAAGGCCTTGGCCAAGGAAATGTTGCCAATCGTAGACAAGCCAACTATCCAGTTTATCGTTGAAGAAGCTCTCAAATCTGGAATCGAAGATATATTGGTTGTTACAGGTAAGTCAAAACGTTCTATTGAGGATCATTTTGATTCAAACTTTGAATTAGAATATAACCTCAAAGAAAAAAGGAAAACAGATCTTTTGAAGCTAGTTGATGAGACAACTGGCATGCGCCTGCATTTTATCCGCCAAACGCATCCACGTGGTCTCGGAGATGCTGTTTTGCAGGCTAAAGCTTTCGTTGGAAATGAACCTTTTGTCGTTATGCTTGGTGATGACTTGATGGATATCACTAATGAAAAGGCTGTTCCGCTCACCAAACAACTCATGGATGACTATGAACGTACCCACGCGTCTACTATCGCTGTCATGCCAGTCCCTCACGATGAAGTATCTGCCTATGGAGTTATTGATCCACAAGGCGAAGGAAAAGATGGTCTTTACAGCGTTGAAACCTTCGTTGAAAAACCAGCGCCAGAGGATGCTCCTAGCGACCTTGCTATCATTGGGCGCTACCTCCTCACTCCTGAAATTTTCCAAATCCTCGAAAACCAAGCTCCAGGTGCGGGAAATGAAATTCAGCTGACAGATGCAATTGATACTCTCAATAAAACACAACGTGTATTTGCTCGTGAGTTCAAAGGGGCTCGTTACGATGTCGGAGATAAGTTTGGCTTTATGAAAACCTCCATCGACTACGCTCTCAAACACCCACAAGTCAAAGACGACTTGAAAGACTACCTCATTCAACTCGGAAAAGAGTTAGCTGAAAGGAAATAGAAGAACAGTTCATATAAAAAAGAACTAGGATAGTTAATTATCCCAGTTCTTTTTATTTTGTATTGCTATCATCCCGAACATATAAACCAACAAAAGGAAATCGTATTTCTCAGTTAACCCACTTACAAGCTCCATCGAATTGATCTCGAATTTTATGAAAGCGCTACGATATTATTTGTTTTTTTCTAAAAATAGGAGTACAATGAGTTAGTATAATAAAATGAAAAGCACCGAATCGGTGCGCACTTTTTCAAGTTGTGTACGGACAAAGCCTTATTTTAACTTGCTGTGTTGTTTCGAATAGTTCCAACAGCTTTATTGTACTATACTTGTCAAAGATTATCAAGTGAAATGTAAATCATTTTACAGATACGACAAAAAGCTTGTTTATCCTCATTTGAAACAATACAGTTCTAAAACTAAAATACAACCTCTTACTAATTCTAACAGATTTCCACAAATATATCATTATTTTATTGAAATTCTCATTGGAAACGCTAAAATATAACAAGGATTGTATTTTAAGGAGATTGTTTTGAAGAAATTCAAATTTACTAAAGATAATTTAGCTATTCTAACTGAGTTAGTAAAGTTTATGAAGGGGTGCATTGACTTAATCAAAGCTCTCATTTCTTAATTTTTAAATTATATCTTAATATAAATACAACGGAGGTTTTTATACATGGAAAACAAAAATTACTCTATCGGACTCGATATCGGGACAAACAGCGTCGGATGGGCCGTCATTACAGATGACTATAAGGTGCCATCGAAAAAGATGAAAGTTCTGGGCAACACTGATAAACGATTTATCAAGAAAAATCTCATCGGGGCTCTATTGTTTGATGAGGGAACTACTGCTGAGGCTAGACGCCTTAAACGAACTGCACGTCGTCGCTATACTCGCCGGAAAAATCGTCTTCGCTATCTTCAAGAAATCTTTGCCGAGGAAATGAACAAGGTCGATAGTAGTTTCTTTCATCGATTGGATGACTCCTTTTTAATTCCTGAGGATAAAAGAGGGAGTAAATACCCTATTTTTGCTACCTTGGCAGAAGAAAAAGAATACCATAAGCAATTTCCAACTATCTATCATTTGAGAAAGCAACTGGCTGATTCGAAAGAAAAAGCTGACTTGCGCTTGATCTATCTGGCATTAGCTCATATGATTAAATACCGTGGGCATTTTTTATATGAAGAAGCTTTCGATATTAAAAACAATGATATCCAAAAAATCTTTAATGAATTTATAAGCGTTTACAACAACACCTTTGAAGGAAATTCGCTTAGTGGACAAAACGTACAAGTAGAAGCAATTTTTACTGATAAAATTAGCAAATCTGCAAAGAGAGAACGCGTTCTAAAACTCTTTCCTGATGAAAAATCCACTGGTCTCTTTTCAGAATTTCTCAAGTTAATTGTAGGAAATCAGGCTGATTTTAAAAAACATTTTGACTTAGAAGAAAAAGCTCCACTACAATTCTCTAGAGATACCTATGATGAGGATTTGGAAAACTTACTCGGACAAATTGGAGATGACTTTGCTGATCTTTTTCTAGTTGCTAAAAAACTCTATGACGCCATCCTTCTATCAGGAATCTTAACCGTTACAGATCCTTCAACCAAGGCTCCACTGTCAGCATCTATGATTGAGCGCTATGAAAATCACCAAAAAGATTTGGCATCTTTAAAACAATTCATCAAAAACAATCTTCCAGAAAAATATGATGAAGTTTTTTATGACGATAGCAAAAATGGTTATGCAGGATATGTCGGAGTTGATTTAAAAGTACGTAAAAGAAATGGTAAATTAGCAACTGAGGAAGAATTTTATAAATATCTCAAGAGCATTTTAAATAATGTTAAAGGGGCAGACTATTTCCTGGATAAAATTGAACGTGAAGATTTCTTGAGAAAACAACGCACCTTTGATAATGGTTCTATTCCTCACCAAATTCATCTTCAAGAGATGAATGCCATTCTCCGTCGGCAAGGAGAACATTATCCATTTCTGAAGGAAAACAAAGAAAGGATAGAGAAAATCTTGACCTTCCGTATTCCTTACTATGTTGGCCCATTGGCTCGTGGCAATCGTGATTTTGCTTGGCTTACTCGAAATTCTGACCAAGCAATCCGACCTTGGAATTTTGAAGAAATTGTTGATAAAGCAAGCTCTGCGGAAGACTTCATCAATAAGATGACTAACTATGACTTGTATCTCCCAGAAGAAAAAGTTCTTCCCAAGCATAGTCTCTTATATGAAAGATTTGCTGTCTATAATGAATTAACAAAAGTAAAATTTATTGCAGAAGGATTGAGAGACTATCAATTCCTTGATAGTGGGCAGAAGAAGCAAATTGTCACTCAATTATTCAAAGAGAAAAGAAAAGTAACTGAAAAAGACATCATCCATTATCTACACACTGTTGATGGCTACGATGGAATCGAACTAAAAGGAATTGAAAAACAATTTAACGCCAGTCTATCTACTTATCATGATTTACTCAAAATTATCAAGGATAAAGCGTTTATGGATGATGCTAAAAATGAAGCAATTCTTGAAAATATCGTCCACACTTTAACTATCTTTGAAGATCGTGAGATGATCAAACAACGTCTTGCTCAATATGACTCCCTCTTTGATGAAAAAGTCATCAAGGCACTAATTCGCCGACATTATACTGGTTGGGGAAAACTCTCTGCTAAGCTGATTAACGGCATCCGTGATAAACAAACTGGCAAAACGATTCTTGATTATCTGATTGACGACGGCTACAGCAATCGTAACTTTATGCAGTTAATCAATGATGACGGGCTTTCTTTCAAAGAAATTATCCAAAAAGCTCAAGTGGTTGGTAAAACAGATAATGTAAATCAGGTTGTCCAAGAGCTTCCAGGAAGCCCTGCTATTAAAAAGGGGATTTTACAAAGTATCAAGATTGTTGAGGAACTTGTCAAGGTTATAGGACACGAACCTGAGTCCATTGTCATTGAAATGGCTCGCGAAAATCAGACAACTACCCGGGGGAAAAAGAATTCCCAACAAAGATATAAGCGAATTGAAAATTCATTAAAAATCTTAGCATCTGGACTTAACTCCAAAATTCTAAAAGAACATCCGACAGATAATATTCAACTTCAGAATGACCGTCTCTTCCTTTACTATCTCCAAAATGGGAGGGATATGTATACTGGGAAACCTCTTGGCATCAACCAACTGAGCAGCTATGACATTGACCACATCGTCCCACAGGCCTTTATCAAGGATGATTCTCTTGATAACCGTGTCTTGACTAGTTCAAAGGATAATCGTGGGAAATCCGATAATGTTCCACGTTTAGAAGTCGTTCAAAAAAGAAAAGCCTTTTGGCAACAATTGTTGGATTCCAAATTGATTTCAGAACGTAAATTTAATAATTTAACCAAAGCTGAACGTGGCGGGCTAGATGAGCGAGATAAAGTTGGCTTCATCAAACGCCAACTAGTTGAAACACGTCAAATCACAAAACACGTTGCTCAGATCTTAGATGCTCGCTATAATACAGAAGTGAATGAGAAGGATAAGAAGAACCGTACCGTCAAAATCATCACTTTGAAATCCAACCTGGTTTCCAACTTCCGTAAAGAATTTAGGTTATACAAGATACGGGAAATCAACGACTACCACCATGCACATGATGCCTACTTAAATGCCGTAGTGGCTAAGGCTATCCTCAAGAAATATCCTAAACTAGAGCCTGAATTCGTCTATGGTGACTATCAAAAGTACGATCTTAAGAGATACATCTCAAGATCCAAAGATCCTAAAGAAGTCGAAAAAGCAACTGAAAAGTATTTCTTCTACTCAAACTTGTTGAACTTCTTTAAAGAAGAGGTGCATTACGCAGACGGAACCATCGTAAAAAGAGAAAATATCGAATACTCCAAAGACACTGGAGAAATCGCTTGGAATAAGGAAAAAGATTTCGCAACAATCAAAAAAGTACTTTCACTTCCGCAGGTAAATATTGTGAAGAAGAGAGAAGAGCAAACAGGTGGCTTCTCTAAAGAGTCCATTCTTCCTAAAGGAAATTCTGACAAGCTAATCCCTCGAAAAACAAAGGATATTCTTTGGGATACTACTAAATACGGGGGATTTGATAGCCCTGTTATCGCCTATTCGATCTTGCTCATTGCCGATATCGAAAAAGGAAAAGCGAAAAAACTGAAGACTATCAAAACTCTAGTTGGTATCACGATTATGGAAAAGGCCGCTTTTGAGGAGAATCCAATAACTTTCCTTGAAAATAAAGGCTATCATAATGTCCGTAAAGAAAACATCCTCTGCCTACCTAAGTATAGTTTATTTGAACTGGAAAATGGTCGCAGACGACTACTTGCAAGTGCGAAAGAACTTCAAAAAGGCAATGAAATAGTGCTTCCAGTATATTTAACAACCTTGCTCTACCATTCTAAAAATGTCCATAAACTAGACGAATCAGGACATTTGGAATACATTCAGAAACACCGAAATGAATTTAAGGATTTGTTAAATCTTGTATCTGAGTTCTCTCAAAAATATGTCCTCGCAGATGCAAATCTAGAGAAAATCAAGAACTTATATGCAGACAATGAGCAAGCAGATATAGAAATTCTAGCAAATTCGTTTATCAATTTGTTGACCTTTACTGCTTTGGGTGCTCCTGCTGCCTTTAAATTTTTTGGCAAAGATGTTGATCGAAAACGATACACAACTGTATCTGAAATCCTCAACGCCACCCTCATTCACCAATCCATCACTGGTCTCTACGAGACTCGGATTGATTTAAGCAAACTAGGAGAAGACTAATGGGATGGAGAACCGTTGTTGTCAATACGCACTCTAAACTCTCCTACAAAAACAATCACTTGATTTTTAAAGATGCCTCTCGGACAGAGTTGATTCACCTGTCCGAGGTGGACATCCTTCTTTTGGAGACGACGGATATCGTTCTCTCCACTATGCTGATAAAACGCTTGGTGGATGAAAATATTCTGGTGATCTTTTGTGATGATAAACGTTTACCAACGGCATACTTAATGCCCTACTACGGTCGACACGATTCCAGTCTGCAACTCTCTCGGCAAATCATTTGGAGCGAGGAGGCTAAAGCACAAGTTTGGACCACCATTATTGCACAAAAAATTCTCAATCAGGCTTTTTATCTAGGGAGTTGTGGTTTTCTGGAAAAGAGTCAGTCCGTCATCAATCTCTATCATGGGTTGGATTTGTTTGATCCTAGTAACCGCGAAGGGCACGCAGCTCGGATTTATTTTAACACCTTATTTGGAAATGATTTTAGCCGTGAACAAGACAATGATGTCAATGCTGCCTTAGACTACGGTTACACCTTAATTTTGAGTATGTTTGCGCGTGAGATTGTGTTGTCTGGCTGTATGACCCAGTTTGGCTTGAAACATGCTAATCAGTTTAATCAATTCAACCTCGCTAGCGATATTATGGAGCCTTTCCGTCCGATTATTGACAGAATCGTCTATGAAAATCGAAACAGTTCTTTTGTCAAAATCAAACGAGAACTGTTCACTATTTTCTCAGATACCTTCCACTACAATGGCAAAGATATGTACCTGTCCAATATCGTCAGCGATTATACTAAGAAAGTCATCCAAGCTCTCAATCAACCAGAGAAAGGAGTTCCTGAGTTTAGGATATGAGTTATCGATATATGCGTATGATTTTAATGTTTGATATGCCCGTTGATACCGTAGAGGAACGCAAGGCCTATCGGAAATTTCGTAAGTTCCTCATAGATGAGGGATTTATCATGCACCAATTCTCCATCTATAGCAAGCTCTTACTCAACAACTCTGCTAATAACGCCATGATTGAACGCCTTAAGACTCATAATCCTAAAAAAGGGAGCATTACTCTCTTAACCGTTACAGAAAAGCAGTTTTCTCGCATGATTTACTTAAATGGTGAGCGAAATACCAGCGTAGCAAACTCCGACGCACGTTTAGTTTTTCTAGGAGAGGAGCCTGGAGATGAAGATTAATTTCCCATTATTGGATGAACCATTGGCTATTGAAAATGCAACCTTTTTAGTCCTGGAAGACCAGTTTACCTTTTCGACTATCGTCAAGCAGTTCTACCAGTACACTGATGATGGAGAGTTAAAGTTGTTTGATAGAAATCTAAAAGCTATGAAAGAGTCCGAGTTACTAGTGATAACGGATGTCTTAGGATACAATCTCAACTCACCCGCCATGCTCAAGCTGATACATGCAGATCTTGAAAATCAACTCAATGACAAACCAGAAGTCAAGTCCATGATTGAAAAGCTGGTAGCTACGATTACAGAATTGCTGGCATTTGAGTGCTTGGAAAACGAATTAGACCTAGAGTACGACGAAATCACCATTCTAGAGTTGATTGATGCGCTAGGGGTCAAAGTTGAAACTCTGAGTGATACACCTTTCGAAAAGATGCTAGAAATTGTCCAAGTTTTTAAATATCTTTCCAAAAAGAAACTCCTTGTCTTCATCAATGCGATCGCCTATCTATCAAAGGATGAGTTGGTAAATCTGATAGAGTATATCCAACTCAATCAACTAAGAGTCTTATTTGTCGAACCTCGAAAAGTCTATGATTTTCCACAGTATGTGCTGGATCAAGACTATTTCTTGAACCCTGAAAATATGGTATAATAAGAGTAACAATTGGAACCTGACGAGCTGAAGTCTGGCTGGGACGAATGGCGCGATTACGAAATTTCGTGAGAAAAATTTTTCTACGAGGTTTTAGAGCTGTGTTGTTTCGAATGGTTCCAAAACGTATTGTTGACCTTGATACTGGAGAGATTAGTTTTAGAGCTGTGTTGTTTCGAATGGTTCCAAA
>NZ_LNVH01000013.1:0-4248 GCF_002093575.1 Streptococcus oralis subsp. tigurinus
TATTGTCTTTATAATATCATACTTTAAATTAAAAGACAATATATATTTTGTATTTCAATATGCACATTTTGTACCCTAAGTCTGCACATTTTGTACCCTAAGTCTGCACATTTTGTACCCTAAGTCTGCACATTTTGTACCCTATAAAAGCTGAAATCCCTTGCCGCTCTAAGGCGTTTAAGAGCCTTAAATATATATAAAATATAATTAAATATATATAAAAAGGGTCTCACTTCGTTCGCTCCTCTATTCCCTAATTACAAATCAAGCTATCTATCAAAAATTAACCCTAATTTTTACTATTTAGCAAAAATATGTTATAATTTAACCAACAACAAGAGTAGTGAGTTCATCACGCTAAACGAAAAGCACCCTGTCCGCCAAGACTTAGGGTGCTTTTTTTGCGCCAGCTACAACACACTAGCGTTCGTGAAAAGTGACACTATTCCTTGTTGTCATCGAAGCGCTTTTCAATCCACTTCATCCCATAGGCTTTCCCCAACTCGTACGCTAAGGGCAACACTACTCGGATAACAACAAGAAGAGTAATGAGTTCTAACATGCTAAACACCTCCTTTCGAAGGCTTAGTGCCAGAATATTGCTATTATACCATGACCTTTTTCTAAAAAGCAAAGTATGATAATCTTTTTCTTTGCTTGCTTTATTCCATGGTCTATTTGACAACAAGCTAGGTCAAGTTAGACTGGTTAGGACGGATCAGTCTGAACTTTGTTCAGCTGCCCGACAAACCAAAGACTAACGACCTAGGTTACTTGTTGTCAAATAGCTTTCACGGCATAAATCGCTCAGACGCTCTCAGAAGCCATATTTTCCCCTCTAACGCATTTTAATATCAAAACTATAGAATCCAACCTAAAACTAAAAACGAGCGCCCATAAGCCTTCTAGGGGCTATTTACGCTCGTTTAACGCTTTGAGTAAAACTCATAGTCCAAAACTATTGAGACAGTTCACGGTTTGGAGATTGAGGTGCTACCAAAATACTTGCCATTTATGCCTTACTAGCTGAATAGAGGCTGATTTCTCAATCAATATTCTCTTCCATCGGTAAAGTTTCAATAAAGGTTAGTAATACACTTCATATTCGCCTTATCCACCTTTTACTTTTTCAATTACTTCCTGTTAGAAATAAAAAATTTATCAATGAATAATAAGTGAAATGATGCAAGTGTAATTCCCAAATAGCACCCATAATAAGAGATATCTTGATGGGTAAGGGGGAAAAGAGTATTATTACCCATCAAGAGGGATGACAAAATCACAAATAGTATCCAGAATAAATCAGTCCATTTATATTTTGAAAAATATTTTTTCCACATAAGAATACCTTCTTTCTTTACCACAATACTATTATATGATACAATGTAAGCGAATACAAATAAAAAGGAGAAAAGCTCATGAAAACTACTAAATTTTTTGCAACTGCTATTTCTGCAGGTATATTAACTTTTAGTCTTACTTCGCCGTCTCTTGTCTTTGCACAAAGTGTGACACCCCTACCGAAATCTCATGTTGCAAGACTCCAGACTAATCAAGTCAAATTTGAAGAGGATGTTTTTTATAGTTTAGACGAACTTTTTGCATCTACTGATTTAAGCGTTGAAGAACAAGAGAGAATTACTCAAGATATTTTGAAAGTCATCGAAACTGACGGAAAATCAATGGACAGAACTGTTATGAGAACTGTAATAAAACGATTAAGTCATTCCGAAGTCCAAAGTATCGTAAATTCAAGTGACCCTATAGGTGACTTGATGGGATATCTTCCTTATGTAGGAGGTATATATTCAGTTTTACGTTCTTTTTCTCAAGAAACATTTCGGACAGCTGCAAGAAATGGATGGGGATTGGAGTATGTAGTTGTTGCAGATAGAGATAATCCAACTTCAACAGGGATATACTTTTATTGGAGATACGTTAAGTAACAAAATATAAATATATCTTAAAAATAAACAGAAAAAATAAAATAAAAAAAGAATTTAGGAGCTGGTTCCTAAATTCTTTTTTTATTTTGGTTTGGTGGCTGTTCTCTGTTGCTTGTTGTATCACTTCAGCAATGGTTGGTTATCGATTATCAGTGAACTGCATTTCATAACCAATGACCTTCCTCTCCAATCAGCTATATAAATATGCTACCCCACACCCTAGAACGCCTCTACGGGCTATTTACGCTCGTTTAATGTTTTAAGTAATAACTCGTATATCAATTCTTGCTGTTTTTCAATCATACCAAGACGGCGCATGACCTTTTCTTCAAACGTGGCATCATAGCTATCTTTTCTCAGTCGAGAACGAATCTCATCTACTCCTGAAGGAGATATACGATACACTCCGTCCTCTTGTTCAACCTGGAAAATATTTAAATTTTTTCTGTGATACTTTACCAGGTCTTTTGATATCCCTAACTCCTCTGCGACCTCTTTTAGTGTTTTCCAATCTGACATGACTTTAAAACCTCCTTACTAGCATAATATCGTTGTGGCAAGCGTAGCATATGGCTATCAACTTACCAGTAAGTTTACCACATGCTGGGTCAGTTTCAAAATGAAAACTGATTTTTGGGAGCCCCCAAACCCCTTGTTTAGTTTTTACTAGGTAATTTACCTTTCTAGCCTCCAAAAGAGCATAAGGGAAACTGATATCACGTGCCGTGATATGTTGATAGTATCAACGTTTTCGGTACCGGTAATTTTCTCGGCTTCGCCTACTTACACACACTATCCTGTTTATCACCCTTTTTGACTATCTCACACTTTAACACACTCTTATCTCATACAGATACACACAAAAAAAGAGATGCTGATTTCTCAATCAACAATCTCTTCAGCTGGTAAGGTATAAAACGGCAAGTATTTTGGCAGTTCCTCAATCTCCAAACCGAGAACGTCTGCTAATTCAGCAATCTCTTTCATCAACTCGTCGATTTCACCCTCTAGTAACTCATAACGTTTTTTATCCAACACTTTTTTCACTCGAGCAATTTGACTAGCCACGAATTCAAATTGAAGTTCAATAGCGCTTCGAGAACTGTCCCAATAGTTTTGGGCAATAGCCTGCTTTTTCTCTGTAGCTTGTAGATGGTCAGCCAAGGCATTAAAACTATCCCATGCAGTACTTTCCCACTGCTCAGCTTCTTCTACTTGCCTTAATAATCTATTTCTTTCAGCTTTTAATTTTTCGATATCGTTTATTAGTTCTGCTCTTTCTGTCATTTTGTTGTTCCTTTTCTGCGTTCATTGGTCTAAAAAATCATAAATGTCTGTTTGAACTTCATGAGATTCTGAACTATTCAGTCTAGCCAACATTTCTTGCTTTTTGCGTTCCAATTCGGCTTTTGTCTCTTCGCTTGTCATGTTCACGTAATCAGTATTTGACCAACTAGGCACGTTTGACTTGCTTTTCTGCTTATATTTTGGCTTATTAAATTTATTTGGAACATACGATTCGGACATTTCAGGATTCCAAGTGAACTCGTAGCCTAGAACTGGATTGCCACGCTTGTTTGACTTGATTTTTTTAACCTTTAGATTTTGGAAATAAGGGGAAAGTTGGCTCAGAATAGGTTTTAATACAAGTCTATCAATCTCACTAGGTCTATATGTTTTCGGGGTATCTAATATCCGTTTCAAATCCTCAACAGAGAACTCTTTCTGTCCCAGTGTTCTCCATTGCTTGAGAAGTCTATACATAGTTTTGGCATAGGTTGAGCGAATGGAGGTGAATTCTTCTAGCTCATACCGTGTAAACTGAGTTTCTAGCTTGTTCAAAATATAGTCAAAATTGGCGGACACCTTAACTTCGATTGTCCGTTTCTCTAAGTCCACCTCAAATATTTCAAACAAAGTCATTACTCTAAATTTTCTCTCAGATTGCTCAAAGTAAGTTAGCTGTCCAATTTTTTTAACTGCTGTAGTTATCGTCTCTTCCCAACGATACTTTCTAGATGAACTAGCAAGTGACTTTAACTCGTCAGTATCAAACACGAGCTTTTTCAAACCTTGTTCTTTTGCTTTTGTCAGTATCGTGAAAAAGAAATTCATCTCTTCTGCGGTCCATGTCCGCATAACAACTGTATTTAAATCATTGTGATATTTTACTACCTCGCCAGTCATAAAGACACCTCCGTTTATTGTCTTTATAATATCATACTTTAAATTAAAAGACAATATATATTTTGTATTTCAATATGCACATTTTGTACCCTAAGTCTGCACATTTTGTACCCTA
>NZ_LNVH01000014.1:0-3204 GCF_002093575.1 Streptococcus oralis subsp. tigurinus
ATATATCCAAGAACAGGAAGAACATGATATAGCATTAGATAAATTAAGTGTAAAAGAATATGAGGATCCCTTTAGGGATAGTGGTAAGTAGTACCAAGGTCTCTTCAAGAGGCAAGTGACGAGTCAAGAGCAATGAGGCTTGAACAACGTGAAAGCCAGCGTCTTTAGGCGCTGGCTGCTGATTTGGGCTTATAGCCCTGGTGCAAACCACCCGTTAGACGGGTGGTTATGATTGTGAGAAAATTCTCTGGATTTCTCTTCCTTGAAACAACTAATGATCACTAAAGCGTCTGTATTTGATATGAAAATCAAAATAATGCTCATCTTGTAATTTTTGGAAGATGTCGCGATAGGCTTCCTCGTCGAAATGGTCACCGCGGTAGAGAATTTCAAAACTCAAGCCATCATACTCTAGAAAAGCGTTAGCTGTTTTAAAGCCATTTTGTTGATAGAAGCTCATACGAGCTTTTCTTTGTTCCAAGTTATCGCATTCTTCATCCAACCGCTCCACTTCAAGCAACATGGTCCGCTGGTAAAAATCAGTTAGTTTGTCGATAATTTCCTTCCCATACCCGTGACTTCTTAAGTGAGGCATGATGGCAAAAAAGCTAATATAGAAGGCCTTTTGGTTGGAGATGGCAAAAGCAAAGCCAACAAATTCTTCTTCGTTATAAAAAGCAAAAAAGTGGGCGTCATCACGGTCCTGATAGCGCAAAAACTCAGAAAGAGGGACCCGTTCTTCCTCGGGGAAAGCTTCGTTATTTAGCTTTTCAACTTTATCAAGATCTGGAAACACATCGGTTATTAATTGACTGGTCAAACTCATAAATGACCTCCTTTTCTTGATTATAGCAAATTGTCTCTCTGTAAGCAATTGATTTCAGGATTCGTTAAAGAATCTTGTCGGTCCTCTGGAAAGCTGATATAATATCTTTATGAATAAAAAACGAACAGTGGACCTGATTCACGGCCCCATTCTTCCCTCACTTTTGAGTTTTGCCCTTCCAATTCTGTTGTCCAATATTTTCCAACAACTGTATAATACAGCTGACGTCTTGATTGTAGGGCGGTTTCTTGGACAAGAATCCCTAGCAGCAGTAGGAGCAACGACGGCTATTTTTGATCTGATTATCGGCTTTGCCCTCGGAGTTGGAAATGGGATGGGAGTTGTCATCGCTCGTCTTTACGGTGCTCGTGATTTTGCTAAGATTAAAGAAGCAGTGGCAGCAACTTGGATTCTGGGTGCCATCCTGAGTGCTCTTGTCATGCTGATGGGCTTCTTCGGTCTTTATCCACTCTTGCAATATTTAGAGACACCTGTAGAAATCCTTCCTCAATCCTACGAGTACATCTCCATGATTGTTACCTGTGTAGGGGTTAGTTTTGCTTACAATCTTTTTGCAGGCTTACTGCGCTCGATTGGCGATAGCCTTGCGGCTCTTGCTTTTCTTATCTTCTCAGCTATCGTTAATGTGATCTTGGATTTGTATTTTATTACGCAACTGCATTTGGGTGTTCAGTCTGCTGGTCTTGCAACCATTATATCACAGGGTTTGTCAGCAATCCTCTGTTATTTTTATATTCGTAAGAGTGTTCCAGAGCTTCTTCCGAGTCTCAAACATTTCAAATGGAATAAGGCTCTCTATGTTGATCTCTTGGAGCAGGGACTAGCCATGGGTCTGATGGGGTCAATCGTCTCTATCGGAAGTGTCATTTTGCAATCCTCTGTCAATAGTTTTGGTGCAGTCATTATCAGTGCTCAAACGGCAGCACGGCGAATCATGGCCTTTGCCTTGCTGCCAATGACAGCTATTTCAGCATCGATGACGACTTTTATCTCTCAAAACTTTGGGGCGAAACGTCCCGAACGTATTGTCCAAGGCCTTCGTTTAGGGAGCTATTTGAGTATGTCTTGGGCAGCCTTTGCCTGTATTTTCCTATTTTTTGCCAGTCCTAGCCTAGTCTCTTTCTTGGCGAGTTCGACAGACAGCTACTTGGTAGAAAACGGGACCTTGTACTTACGTATCAGTTCTGTATTTTATCCATTTTTAAGCCTTTTATTGATTTATAGAAATAGCTTGCAGGGACTAGGCCAAAAACTTTTGCCACTTATATCTAGCTTTATCGAGTTGTTTGGGAAAATTATTTTCGTAGCTTGGATTATTCCATGGACAGGCTATACAGGTGTTATTTTCTGTGAACCGCTACTCTGGGTTGTGATGACTGTCCAACTTTACTTCTCCCTTTCCCGACACCCTTGGATAAAAGAAGGCAAGACAATCTTGGCAGCCAAAGGACAATCCTAGTTGGATTTGCTGAATAAAATCCATTTCCTCTAGTGAAAATCGAAAAAACTTGTGTTATAATAAGAAAGATTAAAATGTGAAAAAAGGAGATTCCTAATGGGACGTAAATGGGCCAATATCGTAGCCAAGAAAACGGCTAAAGATGGAGCTAACTCTAAAGTATATGCAAAATTTGGTGTAGAAATCTATGTAGCAGCTAAAAAAGGTGATCCAGACCCAGAATCAAACACTGCTTTGAAATTCGTTATCGACCGTGCTAAACAAGCCCAAGTGCCGAAACACGTTATCGATAAAGCGATTGATAAAGCAAAAGGAAACACAGACGAAACCTTTACAGAAGGACGTTACGAAGGTTTTGGACCAAATGGTTCTATGCTGATTGTTGATACTTTGACTTCAAACGTCAACCGTACAGCGGCTAATGTCCGTGCTGCCTTTGGTAAAAACGGCGGAAATATGGGTGCTTCAGGTTCGGTTTCTTACCTCTTCGACAACAAGGGTGTTATCGTATTTGCTGGTGAAGATGCAGATGCAGTCTTTGAGCAATTGCTTGAAGCGGATGTGGATGTGGATGATGTAGAAGCAGAAGAAGGAACAATCACTGTTTACACAGCTCCAACAGACCTTCACAAGGCTATCGTTGCCCTTCGTGAGTCAGGTGTCGAAGAATTCCAAGTGACAGAATTGGAAATGATTCCTCAGTCAGAAGTGGAATTGTCAGGCGAAGACCTTGAAACCTTTGAAAAACTTTACAGCGTTCTTGAAGACGACGAAGACGTACAAAAGATCTATACCAACGTAGACGGATTCTAAGTATAAAAATAAACCCCTTGAGATGCTTGACTTTTAAGGGGTTTGTTTTATGTTTTATTAATAAAAGGGGCACTCGAGGGGCAAT